>JAIULZ010000058.1 GCA_022565805.1 Balneolales bacterium | reverse complement strand
ATTTTTGATCCGGCGTCGAATACGAACAAAATAGAAGCTTTTTCAAAGCCTTCTAATAATAACGAAGAAAGCCATCTGATTTAGTGCATCAGATGGCTTTCTTCGTTAATACTTCACAGTAGAATGGTATTGTATAATGCATTCAACAATTTTTAGCAGATGTTCTTGAAATTTACCGTTGAAAGGCTAAGTTCAATCATTTGTGCATAGCTTTTCTTTCGGTAAAAATTGATCATAATCATAATCACAATCATACAACTGTTTTATTCCAGGATCAGTAAATACAACAATTAAAGGGAGTTTTCTATTTAGCTTCGGGGCAGCTAAAGACTTTTTCGGATTGCTTGCGAAGCAAGAGAAAATGAATCTTTTTGCTAAATAAACGCTTATTTATACAAATACAACGTAATACACAAAAGAAGAAAATTATTATTTAGGCTCTATGAAAATATTATTTAATGAAATCGACCGAATTATTACTAGTAGCATGGCAAAGTATGGGATTCCCTTACTTCGATATAGCATAGGACTTATTTTTATTTGGTTTGGAGCACTCAAATTTTTTCCCGGCCTCAGCCCCGCAGAAGAATTAGCCACATCTACGATAGACTTACTTACATTTGGCATTATTCTATATCAGGCAAAGCTGGTAATGCTCGCAAGCCTTGAGGTACTAATAGGACTTTTACTGGTTAGTGGTAAGTTTCTCCGTCTTACCATTTTCTTGCTACTATTCCAGATGGCAGGCACCATGTCGCCAATTGTACTCTTTCCGGAAGTTGTATTCACGAGCTTCCCTTACGGACTAACAATTGAGGGTCAGTATATTTTCAAGAACTTTGTAGTAATTAGCGCCGGAATAGTTATCGGAGCCACCGCACGGGGAGGACTTTTAGTTCCGGAACCTACAAAGCCGCTACCGAGGCGGTAGCGTTTTTGTGCTTGAAAATCCGGTTTGTAAGATGAGCCGGAATTAGATAGCAAGAATAATATCTGTTGTTATTTTAGAAAAATCAAAATTTGTGTATAGTTTTATCACATCAAAACTTACGAGCTCAGGATTCAATTTCCTTAATTGCCCCGGTTCTATAGGCATCTAAGAGCATCTTAAGCTCATCTATGGTTTGCTGTATTTTTTTTCCATCATCGGTGTCTTTTACGCGGATGCGGGTTTTGTTTTGCTCCAGGATTTTGGTTTGAGAATGTATATCCATCCCCTCTTCGATGGCTTTCTGTGTCGATTCGAAGGCTTGATGGGCGGCAAGAAGAAGCCCGTAGGAATTAAATATTAGCGTGTAGCCGGCGATTCCTGTTTGCGACTGATAGGCTTTTGCGAATCCTCCGTCAATCACAAGCAGGCGCCCGCCGGCTTTCAGGGGCTGTTCGCCTCCCTTTACTTTTACCGGAACGTGGCCATTTACAATATGTCCGGTTTGTGGATTAAGACCGAATTCTCGCAGAATTTCATGGGCTGTTTTCTCGTCCGTGCGATATTTGTAATATGGATTTTTATCCTCTTTATGCGTTTCTTTTTCGGCAATGAAATAGCGCTCGAAGGTTGCCATTTTATCTTTTCCGAAAAGTGGTGACTGTGCCCCGCTCCATAAATACCACATGGTATCCATGCCATACTGCTTTTGCTCCTGATTATCTTTAGTAAAGTAACCCTGCCTCGCCAGCCTTTCGAGGCGATCCATAAATGCTTTGGGCGCATGATCTACGCCATCAAAAGTAAAATGCTGCAGCTTCCCGTTTGAGGTCATTGGTATACAGCCGTGGTACAGTAAATTACCGTTGTAAGCCAGGTACATAGAGCCTTTGGAAAACAGAAAACGTACATGACTCTGCAGTCGCTCGCTGTTCTTGAAAGAAAGAATAAGCTTCTCCATAACTATTGCCTCTTCTTCAGAAAGACGATACGGATCTTTCGGGTCGATAGTAGGCAGATTTTTATCGATCAGCTCGTAGTGCTTGCCTCCAATTTCGATAGTACCATCGTTAAAATTGATTCTGTCGAGCAATAAGCGGTCTTTCATTCCATATTGAGGCCTTCTTTGAATAATCTGCCCCTCGAGCTTAAGTTGTATGATGGTGATTGCCTTATGCATCCGTGCCATCATAAGCTGCTCATTTTCGGTGAAGTCGCCGCAATCTTTCGGTCTGAACTGCCTGCAAGGATCATCTCCGTACATATTTACCGCGAGAGAAACCAATGGCAGCATACTTATGGCATACCCGTTTTCGAGGGTTTCCATATTCGAGTAGCGCAATGAAACACGAATTACGTTACAAATACAGGCCTCGCTGCCGGCTGCTGCGCCCATCCATACTATATCGTGATTGCCCCACTGAAAATCTACCGAGTGATACTCCATTAGCTTATCCATGATGATATGAGCACCCGGCCCGCGATCATAAACATCACCGATTACGTGCAGCCGTGCTATGGTAAGCCTTTGGATTAAATATGCCAAAGAAACAATAAATGCGCCTGCACGGCCAGTATTAATAATCGTATCTATAATACTATTGTAATATTCCTGCCGGTTTTGAAGGCTCTCCTGCTGATGTAGTAACTCCTCAATAATATAGCTAAAATCCTTCGGCATTGCCTTCCTGACCCTCGATCGCGTGTATTTCGAAGAGTATATACGACACATTTTAATCATCCTGAAGAGGGTGTCTTTGTACCACTGCGTATGTTCTTCTTTAGGCAGTTTTTTAAGCAAAAGAGGTATTTTTTGCTCCGGATAATAAATCAGCGTGGCAAGTTTCTGTTTTTGCTCATCGTCTAAAGTATCTTCAAATATCTCCTCAATACGCCGTTTTATAGAACCTGACCCATTTCTGAGAACATGCAGGAATGCTTCATACTCGCCATGAATATCCGAAATAAAATGCTCTGTGCCTTTTGGAAGCTCCATAATAGCGCTTAGATTAATAATCTCTGTAGATGCTGCTTTTATGGAAGGATACTGCTGTGCAAGTAGCCTCAGATATCGCATTTCATGGTCTGCTATATACATAGGATATTTTAAAATTAGATTGATATTTACAGGAACCCGATCGGTTAAATCAAGGAATTAAGTCTTTTTCAAAAATGAAGTAAGACTTTGTTTTCTTGTTTTATACGATTAATTCTTATGCTCTTCCTTTTTTTGCAAAAAACTTCTGCTTCTAACTTTTGTGAAAGTTTACAAAATCTTCTGTGTTAAAAATCTCTGAAACAAGAAATATAGTTCGTCGTAAAGCCGTATACTTAGCTCTTAACTCAATAAATTGATCATTTAATTGTCTTTAGAATATAGGGCAGAATTAGCCAGACTTCAATAAAAGCGCTTCCACAATTTCTCAAAGTAGTAATAATTGACTTTAAATAACCTTCAATTTAATTCGTATCCAACGCCTGATCAAGAATAAAACGGGAGCTTAGTTACTTTGGTCGAGGATTTATTTTTAATACTATAAAGAAGACAAGGAAATATTCGCTTTTATAAGGCTTTTATCAACACAAATCACGAAAATATTAGTAATTAAAACATAATCAATGTCAAAATTAGTGCTACTAGTACCGAGACGGGAATTTACCGTCTCATGCAGATTTCTTGTTTTTTTAATCCTGATTTCGGGTGGATTTTCCATAATGCAATCTCCTCTTCAGGCTCAATCGGTTCCGGCTTTGCATATCAATGATTGCAATCATGGTTCGTTTTGTACTATACATAACCTCAACCAAAATCACGGAAAAAGCCACAGCCTTAATCACGGTATTTCCGGCAGTAGTGTGCATCCATTTGGCTTTATGCTTTTTAACCAGCGAAACCACGCACACTTGAGATGGCTAAGTGCCGAGACCGAGCACTTTATCATTTCTTATCCTGAGCATCTTGCCGGAATCGAAAACGAGGCTGCCGCAATTGCCGAAGAAACCTACAGAGCACTGTCGCAGAATTTTAATGTAGAGTTTGACTACAAAATAAGAATAAACCTAAGTGATGAAGACGAAATAGTTAATGGTTTTGCCGTACCACTTAACCGCGCCTACACAAATATTTGGGTAAATATGAATGATGTTGCCAACTCATGGTCGGGCGAAGAAAAATGGCTTCGAACCGTAATTGCACACGAACTTGCCCATATTTTCCATTTCGAAGCTGTTAAGGGCAATATCCCATTTACGGGTCTGCTTAATATAGTTCCTTCCCTGTCTGTACCGTGGATCGAAGGCATCGCACAGTACCAAACCGAGCCCTGGCACTTCCTGCGTGGCGATCAGTTACTACGCACCGCATTTTATGATGGCAGACCTTCTTACAGCTCAGGAGAGTCGCTTTTGGATGGTCAGCTTATGTACGCCTCAGGAAATGCGCAGCTTCGATACTTTTCTTCTACTTATGGCGACAGCCTTTTCCCGAAAATCCTGGCTCATCGCGACAGCCGGCTTTTCGGCTTGATAAAAATGCATAATTTCAGAAACGCTTTTAAAGAAGTTGTGGACAAACCCTTTTCCGATTTTGAGGATGAGTGGCGTCGTCATACGTCTATTTATTACCATACTCTCGCCGGACAAATGGAGCGAAGCGACTCTCTGGGCGTCCGGGCCGACACGCTGCATGGTATGTTTATTTTGCATGATAGCTTTAGCCCAAATATGGAACATAGAGCCGTAATTTCTTTTCATAGCGAAGAAAGACCCATTCCCGAACTTAACATTTATGAGCGTTTTAATAGTGATGATGAACTTCACACCCAAACCGAAATGCTTGAAAACCGAAGAACGCTGGTGCGCGGAAACTTGAGAGGTCCGATAAGCTGGCATCCGGGGGGCGAAAGACTTCTTTATGCAGAAACAAGCAGAGGTGATAACGGCTCTTTAATCAACGATATTTACGAACTTGATATCATTAGTGGCCGACGCTCCAGAATAACGCGATCCAGAAGAGCCTCTTCGGCCAATTATGATGCAACCGGGGCCGGATTTTATTTTGTGGGCTCGGCTTCGAATACCGCCAACATTTTTTATTACGATTTCGAAACCGGTAGCGAAAATCAGCTCACTTTTTTCGAAGGTGATGTGCAAATAGGCGGTCTTGCGGTTAGCCCCGACGGCAGGCATATTGCATTTGCCGTTTTTGATGCAGACGGAAGCAGGCCAATTCGTCTTTTAAACCCGGAAAACGGGGAAATAAGAACCTTAATTCGTAACCAATACGATAATCGGCGTCCGATATGGAGCCCTGATGGAAGCCAATTAGCATATACGTCTGTTCGCGAAAACGTGCCAAATGTGTTTGTGATTGACCTGAACGACTATTTCGCCAATCAGGGCGATGCAGATTGGGACGATTTCATTCAGGAATCGAGGTTTACGGCTTTGTTTACGGGAGCGCAAGCACTGCAATGGACTAAATCTGACCCGAATTTGGATTCAGATACGGAGCGCATCACCCTGCAAACGACAGACAGTAAACGAAATACCCGCGTTTATCGGGTGGATGCAGAAAGACGGGCACCAAACCCTGAGCCGATAGTAAATCCGGCGTATACAAAATGGCTTACTCATCAGCCACCGGTCGTAATTCCAGCTCAAATACAGCCCAATGCCGACTTAATTACCCGGCGGTACAAGTATAATTCATGGAATCAAATTTCCCATCTAACTACTCTGCCGTTTCCCTATTACGCGAATGAACGTAATTTTGGCGTTGGTTTTCTAACAGCCTGGACCGAACCGCTATCGAGGCACAGTATTACCGCATTGGGCGGTATTTCTTTCGTTGAGCCAGCTAATAACAGCCTTATACTTTTGTCTTACATAAATAATCAGCTGGCTCCAACAATAAGCCTTAATTTGTACAACAACAGTTTTACGGGCCGAATTTATGAGCAGGACTTTTTAGTAACAAATAACTCGGGCGGGTTTCTACTGGCATCTATACCCCGCGACTGGATAGATTCGCCCTTTGTACAATCTACCCTTTATGGCCGCCTGCGCATAGAGTATACCGATGCAACCACAAACTGGAGTTTCCCGAATCAGCCTCAGTTGCCTGAGCCACAAAATGGCTGGCAAAACGACCTGCGCGTCGGCTTGCGAATAACCCGTTCTGTGCCCTATGCACATAATATTATTCATCCGCTGGAAGGCTGGGGATTCGAATCGCGGATTACGTATGCATCTGATGCGCTATTTGGGGAAACAAATTACGTGCGTCCCGATCTGATAGGCTACTCCATACTTCCCGGACCCGGCGATTCGCGTTTCTATCTTTACGGACGCGCAGTAGCACAATGGGGCGATTCATTTGCACAAGATTACATCGGTCTGAGCCGCTTCGATGATGTTCGTTTTGGAGATTTAGTGCCGGGCGTAGAAATTTTATATGCCGATACCGAGCGGGTTCGTGGATTTAACGACTACGTGCCCGGCGAGCGCTTGTTGTTTGGCACACTGGAATACCGGATTCCGTTTCTACCTGATCTGGAAACCACCATTTTAGGCGTAGTAAGTCTTGGAAGAACGACCATTTCTGCCTTTACTGATGCTGCAATTGTCTGGAATGATTCTTTGCTGCCAACTGATGATGCCAACAGAATTAGCAGAGCCGGAGCCGGATTCGAGCTTAAAAATACCCTACAAGTAGGCCTTCTCGGCATCGTACACAGCCTGGGATTCGCTCAACCGATACAATCTTTCGGAACCGAGCGCGACCAGGAAATTTATTACAGAGTACAGGCGGTAATTCCGTTTTAATATTTTGGGGTGGTTTAAGCCTGAATAACAAAAGACGCCATGATTCAATAAATCGTGGCGTCTTTTGTTTGTGGCTCAATTAATTCTATTGATCTACGAAGCAGAACTTTTCACCATCGAACAAACCTTTATCACTTAGTTTAAGGGCCGGAATAACAAGCAGAGCCATAAATGAAATAAGCATGAAGGGTGCCTTCATACCGCTTCCCATGTTGCGGGCCATTTCCGTAAGTTCCTCGTAGCCTTTGGCCACAACTTCCGGCCTGGCGTTGGTCATAATTCCCGCCACCGGCAAAGGCAATATTTTTTCAGACTCACCGTGAACGGCCGCCATACCTCCTTTTTTCGCCATAATGAGATTCACAACGCGGCTTAAATATTCATCGGAACTTCCCACAGCAATTATGTTATGACAATCGTGACCCACTGATGATGCAATTGCCCCGTCCCGAATCCCGAAATTCCTGATAAAGGCCACCGCCGGTTCCGCTATTTCATATCGGTTTAACACTGCCATTTTGAGCACGTCTTTTTCTAAATCCGGCAGCACAACATCATCTTTTTTAGGCAAGGTGATGTATTCTTTTTGGGTGATGAGCTCCCCGTCGAGCGCTACAATTACGGGCTGCTGTGCTTTGTCTGATCTCAGAATGAAGTCTTCGGGATTTACTGAATAAGAAGTAAAATTGTTGATCACATCGGCTTCGGGCGCTTCAAACTGTGTATTTCCATTCGAAAATACAGCTTCTCCGTCTATCCATGTTTCAGAAATGTCAAAGGTTTCGAGGTTTTCTGTAATAACA
This sequence comes from Balneolales bacterium, assembly GCA_022565805.1. Classification (GTDB taxonomy): domain Bacteria; phylum Bacteroidota; class Rhodothermia; order Balneolales; family Cyclonatronaceae; genus Cyclonatronum. The sequence continues at coordinate 14,874 of JAIULZ010000058.1, read as the reverse complement.
AAATCGGCCGGATCGCCGGGCTGTAGTAACCCGACGGGCAAATTATAGTGCTCAACGGGCGCAACGCATGCGGCATAAAGTGCATCGAAGAGCTCAAAACCATCAGCAATTGCTTTGCTAACAAGCTTATTGATGTGACCTTTAAGCAGGTCGTCGGGATGCTTATCGTCGGAGCAAAACATCAGCGAGCTTGGGTGTGATAGCAAAAGGCTTTTTAAGGCTTCATAATTTCGGGCGGCGCTTCCCTCACGTATAATTATTTTCATGCCGGCTTTAATTTTATCAAGAGCTTCATCTAGCGTAAAACACTCATGATCTGTACTTATTCCTGCCGATGCATAGGTTTTGGCCATATCGCCTTTTAAGCCGGGTGCGTGGCCATCCACGGGTTTTTCAAGGCAGTTAGCAGATGCTATTTTGGCCAAAACTTCGGGATCGCTGTGTAGCACGCCGGGCCAGTTCATCATTTCGGCGAGGTAATAGATATCATCGCGGGTAAGCAGTTCTTCCACTTCGGCAACGCCCAAAGTAGCGCCCGCGGTTTCGAATGCCGTTGCAGGCACGCATGACGGGGCGCCAAAGCAAAACTTAAGGGGCACTTTGTTTCCGTCGGTTATCATAAAATTGACGCCCTCAATCCCGCAGACATTGGCAATTTCGTGTGGATCAGAAACGGTGGCAACGGTTCCGTGCTGAACAGCAATTCGGGCAAATGCAGACGGAACAAGCATCGAGCTTTCGATATGAATGTGCGCATCTACAAAGCCGGGTAAAATAAACCTTTGCGGCACATCCTGCTCTTTGAGCCGTTTTACTTCTGCAATTTTCCCGTCTTCAATTCGAATTTCACCAGGAAAAAGCGTTCGGTTTTTCACATCCGCAATAATACCTCGCAAAGTCCGACTAGTATCCCGTTCTGATTTATGCATGTATCTGGATAATTAATTCTGTGTAATGTAAAGATGATGTCTTTCGCTAACGGCTTCAAAAAATTCTATCGATTATCAATTACTCAGCCGTTTCGACAATGGGTGGATATATTAGTCATTTTTTGATGGATTCAAAATTTGGGTTTAAGCTTATTTGAAAATTTTCCGGCGCCGATGAACTTAACCTGGTTTCTGCAGCAAATTGCAGAGCCGCACTCCTACCATTCAGATGATTTTGCTAATTATTCTTTCGTGTGATGTGATATGTGGTTGATTATAAATAATGGAGTAAATTATTCTATTTTTAATAACTACAGAGGAAACAGAGTGGGGATTCAAAACAATGTTAGTTAAACCACTAAACAAAGAACCAATGACCTTCATACATTGGCAGTTGGTAATTGTTAATCGTTAAATTGAGAAACTGTGATGAGAGTTAATTTCGTAATAACTTCCTCCCAATTTTATATCAATTAGCGTAATTTTTAAATTCGAGGAGCACTATGTTTTTGAGAAAAGGATTAACAATGCAGAGCCGGGGCTTTTTAAAGGCTCACATCACTCTTGCCTTGCTTATTTTTTCAATGCTTGGAACCGCCTGCTCAGGTGAAAACCAAGCGTCGCTGGATCTTGATGGAGCAGACGAAGTTCTGGTTTTTAATGATATCAGCTTGCTTACGATGGAGAGCGAACAAATTAAGGCAAATCAAACCGTTATCGTGACGAACGGACGTATTGCCTGGGTTGGACATACCGGTAGTCAACCTTCTATTCCGGATGATGTGCAGGTAACGACTGTCGATGGTCCGCTGTTTATGATGCCGGGTCTGGCAGAAATGCACGCACATATCCCACCCGCAAGAACCGGCACGCAGTATATGGAGGATACTCTTCTGCTGTATCTGAGTCAGGGTATTACGACAATTCGAGGAATGCTGGGTGAAGCGGCACACCTCAACCTACGGGAACGCGCCGCATCTCATGAAATTCCATCCCCCCGTATTTTTACTTCGGGACCGTCTTTTAACAGCAACAGTATTTCCGGAACTGATCAGGCGAGGGAAATGGTGAGGAGTCAGTTTGAAGATGGCTACGATCTTTTGAAATTTCATCCGGGTATTTCGCTTGAGCAGTTCGAAGTGATCACGGATGAAGCCAACGCGATTGGAATCGAGTTTTCGGGCCATATTTCTCATGAAGTAGGCTTAGTTCGAAGTCTGCAGGCTGGAAAAGGCAGCATCGACCATTTAGACCGGTATATGGAGTTTTTGTCGGGCGACCCGAGCGACCGCACTGATCCGCCCATCATTTATTTTGGATATGATTTAGCGTTTGCGGCAGATGAAAGCCTGATTTCGGAAGCCGCCCGCCTCACCAAAGAATACGGAGTCTGGAATGTGCCTACCAACACTTTACTCGAAAATGTGTTTAATCCGGATCTTGATCCTGATATTATGAACGAGTGGCCCGGAATGGAGTTTATTCCTATGCAGACCAGACAAAACTGGGTTAACTTTGTGCGGAACATCAGAAATGAGGACATTTATGATGCAGAGCAGGCCCGTCGTTTTCTTGAACTTAGAAAGAAAATTACGCTTGCTCTTTACGAGGCAAATGCCGGCTTAATGCTTGGCGCAGATGCTCCTCAGATTTTTAATCCGCCGGGATATTCAGCTCATCGGGAGCTGGCCCTGCTTTTAGAAGCCGGCTTATCCCCTTTTGCGGCACTTTCCACAGCAACAACACAGGTGGCGAAATATCTGAATGAATCAAACGAAGCCGGAAAAATTAAAAAAGGCTATCGCGCAGATTTGCTGCTTCTTAATGTGAATCCACTCGAGAATATCCCGTTTCATGACCACATAAGAGGAGTAGTTCGCGAAGGAAACTATTTTCCGGATAGTTTTTTCGACAAAGAGCTTGATGCCATAAGAGCTCGTGTAAGCAATATGTAGTCTGCTAAAATAAACATTTCCATTTTTGCACAAAAAGAAAAAGGCAATCTGGTATTTCAGCGCAGTGCTGATTTAATCAGATTGCCTTTTTTTACCCCAATGGGCCAAAATTACTACATGTTTCTGCGGTACTGACCGCCAACATCGTACAGCGCTCTGGAAATCTGACCTAATGAACTGTATTTAACCGTTTCCATGAGTTCTTCAAAGATATTGCCGTTTTCGCGCGCGGCTTGCTGCAGTTTTTTGAGCTGTTCTTCCGACTTTGCAGGATTTCTTTGCTTAAAGATTTCCAGATTATTGATCTGCTGCTGCTTCTCTTCTTCGGTAGAACGAATGAGCTCAATTTCTTTCTGCTCTTCTTTAACTTTCTTGTCCAGAAACGTATTTACTCCAATAATCGGGAGCTCGCCATTGTGTTTAAGGGTTTCATAATAGAGACTTTCATCCTGTATTTTTCCACGCTGATACATGGTTTCCATCGCTCCTAAAACACCACCACGATCGGTAATCCGGTCGAACTCGGTGAGGATAGCCTCTTCTACAAGGTCGGTGAGCTCCCGTAAAATATATGAACCCTGATTCGGGTTTTCATTTTTTGCAAGCCCCAGCTCTTTATTGATTATAAGCTGAATAGCCAGTGCTCTGCGGACCGATTCTTCTGTAGGCGTAGTTATTGCCTCGTCATAAGCATTGGTGTGCAGCGAGTTACAGTTATCATAAATAGCCAGAACAGCCTGAAGCGTAGTCCGGATATCGTTAAACTGAATTTCTTGCGCGTGCAGCGAGCGTCCGGATGTCTGAATATGATATTTGAGCTTCTGAGACCGGTCGTTTGCCTGATACTTGTTTTTCATAGCCACTGACCAAATACGGCGCGCTACGCGACCAATTACTGCATATTCCGGATCGAGACCGTTGCTGAAGAAAAACGACAAATTATGAGCGAAGTCATCGATAGACAAGCCACGCGACAGGTAATATTCTACAAATGTAAAGCCGTTCGCAAGCGTGAAAGCAGCCTGCGTTACCGGATTCGCCCCGGCCTCTGCAATATGATAGCCCGAAATAGAAACAGAGTAGTAGTTCCGCACTTTATTTGTGGTGAAATACTTCTGAATGTCGCCCATCATCTTAAGCGCAAATTCTGTAGAGAAAATACAGGTATTCTGCGCCTGATCTTCTTTCAGAATATCGGCCTGAACGGTACCGCGTACCACGCTAAGCGTTTGCGCTTTAATTCTCTGATAGGTTTCTGCATCGATGATTTGATCGCCGGTAATTCCCAGTAGTCCGAGCCCGAAACCATCTGAGTTTTCCGGAATTTTAAGACCATATTCCGGTCTCGGCGCCTCTTTACCGGCAAAAATCTTATCAATTTTAGATTGTGCATCCTCCCATTTACCCTCGTTTTTGAGCCAGCGCTCCACTTCCTGATCAATAGCCGTATTCATAAACATGGCCAGAATCATAGGCGCCGGACCATTAATAGTCATGGAAACCGAGGTTGTGGGCTGCGTGAGATGAAAACCGGAGTACAGCTTTTTCATATCGTCGAGCGTACAAATACTTACGCCTGAGTTCCCAATCTTGCCGTAAATATCGGGCCTCAAATCCGGATCTTCGCCATAAAGCGTAACCGAGTCGAAAGCCGTTGAAAGTCTCTTGGCGGGCAATCCTTCACTCACAAAATGGAATCGCTTGTTGGTGCGTTCGGGCGTACCCTCGCCAGCAAACATACGCGTTGGGTCTTCCCCTTCGCGCTTAAACGGAAAAACTCCGGCTGTAAATGGGAAATATCCCGGCAGATTTTCTTTGAGCGCAAACGTGAGCCGGTCTCCCCAGCTGCCCAGCTGCGGCAATGCAACCCGCGGAATTTTAAGACCGGCAAGCGACTCGCTGAACATCGTATTCCGAAGCACCTTATCGCGCACTTTAGTTTCCATAACGTCCTGCTTGTATAGAGCGGCCGTTTTGTCCCAATTATCCAGAATATTCAGAGAAATAGGATCGAGTCGCGTTCTCCAGTGATCCCGCATTTCGTGCAGTCGGGTGCTAATACTTTCCTTGTCTTCGGGATTCCATTTATCCAGCTGATTAAGCGTACCCTCAATTTCGTTTAATCGGGCGGCCGCTTCGGCCTGTTTATCGGCCCAGTCGTGATATTCTCTAACCGATTCAGAAATTTCAGAAAGATAGCGAACTCGGTTTCCCGGTATTATAGCCTGCTTATGTAAATCATCTGCGGGAGCCTGATTTGCATAAATTTCTGTTTTCCAGCGTAGTTCGTAATGAGAATTTATCTTGTTAACCAAGGCTGCAAAAAGACGATTTACACCTTCATCATTAAACTGAGCGGCGATTGTAGGATAAACAGGAAGGCTTGTTTCCTCGGCATGCCAAAGATTATGATTTCGCTTATACTGCTTGCGAATATCCCGAAGCGCGTCTTGAGAGCCTTTTTTCTCGAATTTGTTTAAGACAATAATGTCGGCAAGGTCCAGCATGTTAATTTTCTCGAGCTGTGTAGCCGCGCCGTATTCGCTCGTCATTACATAAAGGCTCAAATCTGTGATGTCTACAATTTCCGACTCGCTTTGGCCAATTCCGCTGGTTTCCACAACAATTATATCGTAGGAAGCCGCCTTACAAAGTTCTATTGCGCCAAGAATGGCTTCACTTGTCGCCCGATTTGAAGTACGCGTTGCGAGGCTTCGCATGTAAATACGATCGTTATAGACCGCATTCATCCGGATTCGGTCACCCAGCAAAGCGCCACCTGTTTTCCGCTTAGAAGGATCGATGGAAATAATGGCCATGGTTTTGTCGTCGAATTCGGTTAAAAAGCGTCGCACAAGCTCATCGGTAAGCGAACTTTTTCCGGCGCCGCCTGTTCCTGTAATACCAATTACCGGTATAGTTTTGCCATTACTGGAAGAAATAATTTCTTTCTTCTCGCCCGCTACAAGCATGCCATCTGTATAGCTTATTAAATCATCTGCCTTATTCTCAACAGCCGATATGGCACGACCTAAAACTCTCTTGTCCTTCGTTTTAACCTGCTTTAGATCAATTTTTTCGAGGGCGGTCGTTTCGAAATCACACTCTTTCATCATCAGGTTAATCATCCCCTGAAGACCAATAGTTCGACCATCTTCCGGGCTAAAAATACGCGCGATTCCATACTCGTGAAGCTCTTTTATTTCGCGCTCAACAATTACGCCCCCGCCGCCGCCATACACACGAATATGGCCGGCGCCTTTCTCGCGCAGCAAATCGACCATATATTTAAAATACTCGATATGTCCGCCCTGATAAGAGCTTACCGCAATTCCCTGCGCATCTTCCTGTATGGCGCAATCAACAATTTCCCCAACCGAACGGTTGTGCCCAAGATGTATAACTTCTGCGCCGGTAGTTTGCAGAATACGTCTCATGATATTTATAGAAGCATCATGGCCATCAAAAAGACTGGTAGCGGTAACAAACCGAACCTTATGCTTTGGAGAGTAAACCTCTACTTGATGCGGTTGTAGCTGCTGCTTCTGGCTTTTTTTGTTCTCTATTGCTGTTTGGGGACGTATTTCTGTCTGACTTGGCATATTTTATCTTGAAAAGTTCAGTGATTATCATAATGGGAGAAGAAAGGAATTCAATCTTGCCTCCATTAAAGAAAAGAGTTTTTTACGGGTGATGTAATCGTTATTGAGAACCCGTGAATGCTAAACGAAACAGCTAATCTTAGTCTGTCGTAATGCGAATCAAATATGAATTAAAATACTTAATAATGCTCAAAAAAGCGCATTCTGTAAGATTGTAAATTGTAAAAATACGGGTAATAGCAAATAGAATAAAGATTAGCGCGAATCATCTGGCTGCTGCTCTTCTCCGACTCAATCGTTCTCCCCGGGTTCAGGATCGGGCTCTATCTCATTTTGTAGCGGAACTTCATGAATATCCCCTTCCGTGCTATCGTTGGTTTGTGGCAAAGACGAAGTGCGAAGACCGGCAGCTTCATACCGAAGTAAAAAGCTTCCCTCCATGCGGCTATGTATTTCAATTCCCCGTTCAATATGCTTTAAGCCCGGCGCCTTAAATGGATCTGCCGAACCGCGGAACCAGCTGCCTGTGCCTTCATCATCCCTAAAAGCGCGCAGAATATATTTTCCGGGAAAAAGTTTATCCACCAGGATTTCATGATCAGTACTACCCGAAAATGCTATGTTTCCCCTCGCATCTGTTAGCTCAACAAAATGCATCACTCCTTCTTCTCTAAAGTTTTCATCAACCGTAATTAAGAGCGAACCCTGTCTTGCCGTTGCGAAAAAGGTAACGGGGATATTTTGTCTGCTGCTGCTCCGCTCATCCATAATACGAATCGTATAATTACTACCGGCTTCCCAAACTGGTGCAGGAAAAACATAAAGCAGATTGTTTTCTGCCAGTACCGGCTCCCATTCCGTAAAAATAGTTTCATCCTGTATAACTTCGAGAGAATCGGTTACAACGGTGCCATCAATAAAGGTAGAAAACTCAAAAACGAAAGGATCCGTATCTGGTACTCCATCTTCAGTTATGTGTCGAATTAGCCTTAAAAGAGTCGTATCCGGATCGGATGAGCCCGGGAATGATCGATCAGAAATTCTGGGCTCATTTCCGTGCCGGTCGGTTAAACCCGTAGACCGTAGCCGAAACCGCTGCTCTTCGGGCAATGGATCTAAGGTCTCGGCAAATACCACATTAGGCTGCGCTTTATCCGCAAAAAGAGGTACAGCGCTGGTAAAAACCTGATCCAGCGAATCGAGGATTGTAATTTCTGCGTCTGGTTCAATTACCATATCGCGGCTGTATCTTAGCCGAAGGCGATTAGAAGAAAACATGCCCGTTCCCTGCAGCTGCGGCCTTACGGTATCGGGTTCTGCTACATAAAGAGTGCCTAACCTGGCCGGACGCCCGTCTTCAACATTTACAAATTCCCGGTAAAAAGGACGTGCCGTTTCACTGCTACGATTCCATCTAAAATTCCTGTTCCTGTCGTCTACCCAAAGTGCTTTGTACCTGCCGCTTCTCAGATAAGAAAATCGAAACTGCCCGGATGTATCTGTTTCGGCCACATAATTGGCCTGTGCTTCCAAGTCGAAAGGCTCCCGATATAAAAATACAAATGCATCTTGCTTACCCTTTCCCGTTTTACCATCTAGAATTGCCCCTTCAATTTCGCCCTCATCAATTCTGTCACCCGTAGAAATTGCAAGCACAAAAGGGCTGGAAATACGGTTTCGGTTGGTATCGGAAAAACCGGTTCCTACAGTAAATATAACTGTTGTGGAATCTGGTAGCGGATCATCGAACTGCACCCGTACAGACCTACCTCTCCAGCTAAGCGAATAGCGGATATTAACCAGCGGATCTATTCTGAAATTAGATTTAAACGACTCCCTGTTTACATATTTGTCAAAAAAGAAGCGAATTTCGTCTCCATCAAAATTTACTGTACCGTTTGCGGGCTCAGTTCTCAGAATTTGTGGAGGCGTTTGGTCGGGTGGCCCCCCGGTTGGCTGTGTAGGCGTTGCGCATCGCGCAAAAAGAAATGCTGTAATAACCAGGAATAGGGTTATAAAAAAGTATTTCAAAGACAGTGTTGGTTTCATTCTGTGTGTAAGCTATGAGCCTGATATTTTCTAATAATGTTTGGAAGGCTTTGCAAAACCAATCTTTTGCCCTTCTTCATTTTAATGTAGAGCCCGCTCCGAAAAGTCAACGTTGAACCACGAGGTCACGAAGACTCGAAGCCTTGCGAATGTAAGCAACTGTTTTTATGATACGATATTTTACGCTTGAAGACATAAATTTCGAATTAGGGATTTATCGGAGTAGCTTAAATGTTAATTATTTAATAAAACGGACTTTCAAAGCTTGGGTTTAGATTTACTAACTGCTTCTCTGGTTAAATAGCAGAAAAACCGTTACCGCAGTAGCTGTTACAAGTAGTGCGGGTCTGCCAACCGAACGAAGTAGATTACGCTCCTGCATCGGCTCGTCTTTATGAAAACGCGCTGAGAGCCAGTCTCCGGCAAGCTCGTCGCGCATGCTGTAGGGCACGTTGTCTTCGAAACTAAACGTTAGCGATTCTGTTTTAACAAGCACTTCATTCTCACTTAGCATCAGCTGAAGTTCTCCTGTAAGACTGCGGGTGGCTAATCTGCTGTCTCTTTGTGTTAGGGAATTTTGCGTGTACAGCATAAACTGGATTTTGAGCGGTGGCTGCTGTTGGGGATTAATTTGAAGCGGCAGTCCCCGCTCGCTAAACTGCCTGAATACCGCCAAACGCTTCTGTTCCGGAATATTCGAACTTAAGGTGAAGGGCTTATCAATTATTTCAAGAATTTCGCTCTGCTCACTAAGACGCAATACTTCCTGAATAATTAAATCCTGATTGGAGCGTATTTGATTTTCTTGTGAAGAATTATTTTGAGCTTTTAATTCACTTGAGTTAGCGCATAGGATGATAAAAAGACTTACAATAAAACAAGAGAAGCATTGAAGCGGAAAAAACTTCACATTAATAAATTCAGGTACAGTATTCATGATTTGTGGGAAACGTTCTGATCTGAGGTGCCTGTTTCGGCTTAAATAGAAAAATTCGGATATAATTCGATACAAAAATGGCTAATTTCGCTTCAAAGCTTCCATTTTGAGCTAATTTGTAAAGTTGCAAGATATAGAAATAGTGAGGCTACAACAAGCTGGGTAAATCAATCCGATTGCCCGATTAAAGTCATTTTTTATTTGAGGCTCTGCTTTATATGAAAATTAAGGAAGTATCATCGGTTAAAATAAGATCCCTTTTCACCGAAAATGGTATTTTGATCTAAACAAAAAAATTTGAGTAAAAACGAGATGTCTTTTAGAAAGGCCGGAAATTAGGAGAAAATGTGAAAATTGCAATAATCGGGGGCGGACTCGCGGGCAGTATGGCTGCGTTAAGCCTTGCAAGGAGAAAGGCTGAAATCACCCTTTTTCATCAAAATTCGTCTTCGCCAGTAGGCTCGATGGTTCCTCTTGCCTTATATAACCCGGCCGCGGCGCTAAGAGCAAAAAAAGCATGGATGGCGGAAGCCTGCCACGAGTCACTTCATTCTGTACTCGATGAATTTCGTGATTTTTGGGGGAATTGTGATGACATCATAACAGAAAACGGAGTTTATCGTCCGGCTTTGGATTTACAAATGCAGGAGTTTTTCAAAGAGTCTTCCCAGCGAGATGACTGGCCCGAAGGCTGGGTTAGCTGGATAGAGCCTGAGGAGATCAAGCTACGTTTTCCAGGCGTGGAAAATCGGTTCGGCGGTCTGCTCGTCCCGGTTGGATTAACCATTTGCACTCCCCTTTTTCTGGAGAAGATTCACACCTTACTTCGGGAAAAGTATGGCGCTACAATTCTTAATGAAAAGGTCCTTAGAATTAGCGAAACTCAAGATAATGTAAGAATTTCATATTTAGAGAAGGAACAAACAGCAGATGCGGCCGTTTTGGCCAGCGGAGAAGGTTTAGAAGTATTGTTCTCTTTGTATGATGGGTTTCCGGCGCTTAAGCTTCACAGAGTTAAGGGTCAGTGCATAGAATTTAAGGATGATGGCTCCATGCCGTTTGAGGAGTCACTTTCAGCCAGAGGATACATCGCGAAATGTGGAGAAAAGGCTGTTGCAGGAAGCACATACGAGCATCATTTCACCGACTTTAAAATAAGTGGCAAAGCACGAAATGAATTACTCGATAAAATAAGAAAAACATTGCCCGGAGGATTTCCGGAATCTAAAGAGATACACGTTTTGAATCAGTGGAGTGGGGTGCGGCTTACCACCCCGGACCGTAAACCTTTATTAGGCAGGTTACCCGGCACAAGTCGACAATGGATTACAACCGGCTATGGATCAAAGGGTCTTACCTACACGCCCTATTGTGGAAATGTGCTGGCAGCAAATCTGCTATATAACGAATCTATTCCATTTGAAGTAAACCTGAGTAGATTTCTACCCCCGGCTGAAGAGTAATTTTTGAGCAGTAGTAAAGTCCAATAGTTTCATTTTAGCCTGCAATTTGGCTTGAAACGTTGCTTGATCATAGTGAAAATAGGAGTAAAAAAAGAAGCATCCCATAAATCAGCTACGCCATACAGTCGAAGACTGACTGATCTAATTTGTGATTTGCCCTGAACTTCCATGCTCTGTCTTCGGTCATCAGTCTCGTTCTACGTTAATTTGGGACTCAGTCGGGTTTTCGAACATCTGTACCGTATCGGGGGCAGCCTGATTTCCGGGTCGGTTGTAAAATTGGATACCGGTATCCATATCCTGGATGCGTATAATTCTACCATCCGGGGTAATTCGTTCCCACTCTCTGGGTGGTCGCTGCGGAAACTGATGAATGCCAATACTGCGATCATAATCGTGCGGCACATAGTGGTTATGATCTCCGTGAGGCACGATAAAATAGCCCGGATCTTCCTTAAATACATTGTTTGAGGTAAGAATAACAATTATGCTAAAAATTGCGGCAAATGAGACAAAAAATACTTTTCGCTTGTTCATCATAGATAATAATTTATATCAAATTCAAGAGTTTCAATATACGAATAAAGTGAGGTTGAAATCTGTTTGGTTGATTAGTCTTTCCCGGGGAAAAATGCAAAATAGGGACCTGAAATAATTAGATTGACAAATTTACCAAAAACTTATCATCAAAATACTGCACGACAATTGTTTTTACAGTTATCCGGTTTGGTGTTTGAAAGTAAAATGAGGTAATGAAATATCATATATGTATAAAAAACAATTAAATTGCTTTTTTAATCGCTTAGAAAAGGCCATTTTATAATCAATAATAAACTTATTTGTAGGAATAAGATAATAAGACAATTTTTGTGTGCGTTTATCGAGAGGTTACATCAGGGTTTGTTCTGGAGAGTTTGATTTGGAAATTTTAAAGGAACCTTGTTTTTCCGAATTAAAGGTCGGAGCCCCCCCCCCTATTTGGGGAGTAAATGTCAAATACCAATCAAGTTCAAAATCGTGGTTTTGTCTTGTTATTTTAACTGACTGCTTTTCCTGCAACGCAGGTAAGCATCTTTAATTTTGAAAATTAATTTCAACTATCTTCGTACAGAGGACTACTAAGGTGTAATGGATACATAGGATATACCAAAGTCTACTCTAATATCTTCGCTTAAACAAGATTCGTGTTTTGCTGCAAAAGCTTAATCCATTGGGAGCCAAACCAGTGGTAAATATAAACTACAAATATTTTACAGATCAATTTTTTGGGGTATTCGTAAGACAGAATGAAAAACAAAACACTACTTATTTACGGATCATACGGCTACTCGGGTAGCCTTATTACAAAGGAATGCCTTAAAAAGAATTTTAAAGTAATTCTTGCCGGCAGAAATCGGGCAAAGCTTAAAGCACAGGCTAATGAGCTTAATCTGGAAAGCAGACTTTTCGACCTGATGGATATATCTCAAATTAAAGAGAATATAAAAGACGCAGATGCGGTAATGCACTGTGCGGGTCCGTTTATTGAAACTTCATCCCCGATGATTGAAGCCTGCCTGGAAACTGCTACACATTACTTAGATATTACCGGGGAATTCGAGGTTATTGAAAACGCAGCTTTGGAAAACAAAATGGCAAGGGAAATGGGTGTGGTTTTAATGCCAGGTACTGGTTTTGATGTAGTGCCTTCAGATTGTCTTGCCTTGTATTCAAAAAACCAGCTTTTATCAGCTGATAAACTTAAGATCTATCTTCAGTTTAGAAATGGTTTCTCGGGTGGTTCGAGAGCTACTGCAGTACAGCATTTCGCCGATGGTGGCGCTGTCCGCGAAAACGGATACATAAAACGAGTTGGAGTTGCCCATAAAGTTAGAAAAATGGATTTTGGTGATGGTAAAGGCGACCGAAGCTGCATTACCATTCCCTGGGGTGATATTTCCTCTGCCTTCCACAGCACAAAAACAGCTAATATTGAAGTCTATCTGGCCGCAAATCTTTTTTCGGCTTATGGTTTAAAAGTTATTAAGCCACTTAGCTATACTCTAAAACCAAAAATAGTACGCCGCATTGTACGAAGGTGGGTAAACCGGGGAAACCGCGGGCCAAGCGAGGCAGAAAGGAAATCTGGTAGCGCAATGATTGTAGCAGAAGTCTCAACTATTAATTCCGAAAAAATGATATTTCTGCTTAAAACACCAGATCCGTACGAACTTACGGCAAAAACTGCATCAGATATTGCTGCAAGAGTTTTGAATGGAGAGGTTTCACCAGGCTTTCGTACGCCTGCTATGGCATTTGGAGAAGATTATATCCTTAAATTCGAAGGCGTTTCAAGAAAGTTACTTGGAGTTCATGGAATGAGCCTTGTATGATGCTCACATATACGGTTTACCATTAACAGTACAAGGCTTAGATAAAAGAAACCATCTATTTTTCGGGTATGGGTTATATGCCTTGGGTGAGCATAAGTATCTTCATTTCCTTTTCTGTTGTGAGATCGTAATCGTTCAAATCTACGGCCTTGAGAATAGATTTCATCGGTATTTTACAATACACATGGGGAAACTCCTCTCCCCTGTTGTAGCTGTCTTCATAAACAAGGCATTCGTCATCTTTATTAAATCTGCAAACGAGCATCATTAAATCTCTTCTTGGCCAGTAGTACCTTTTGTAAACAGACCAAAGCTGTGAATCTTCCGAAAAGTGAATAAAACCTTCCTGCCTGAGGCCCGGCGGACTGTAGAAAAGACTATCCCTCTGCTTCCAGTCTGAGTATTCAGCAAAATGATACAGCTTGATATGATCTTTATCTATCATAGAGAATTTATTCTTTTGCTAAGTATGAGTAATCAAAAATGATCTCTTTTCTCTATCAAAAACTTATTTAGCAATTCTCTTGCTCTAAAAATATGTGCCTTTACAGTTCCCAAAGGCAGACCCAATATAACCGCAATTTCCTGATAGCTTTTATCCTCCATGTGGCGCAGTTTAATTATAGCCGCATACTTTTCGGGTAGTGCTTCTATAGCATCAGAAAGTATATTTTCCCGCTGCTTGCGCATAATGTCTTCATCAGCTTCAGAGCCGTAATCGGGTAGCTCCATTTGCATCTCACCGTCTTTCGCCTTAATCGGCTCATCTATAGAAAGTGTTTTCATTTTTTTCTTCCGCAGATAATCAATGGAATGATTAGAAGCAATGCGGTAAAGCCAGGTCGAAAAGGCATAGGAAGAATCGAATGAATGCAAATTGTCGAAAGCTTTCAGAAATGCTTCCTGCACTAAATCTTCAATCATTTCCCTGTCGTGCACCAGCCGCCCAACATGATATTGTAAAGGAATCCTGTATTTTTCCATAAGCCTGCTATAGGCCTGCTGATTATTCAGCTTGGCTTTTTCAACCAGATCGTAGTCTTCCTGCTTATTTTTGAAAGATCTTGTTTCCGATGCTGAATCGCGTAGTCCGGTTTTATGTTCCGATGAATTCATGTATTAGGTCTAAATCACTGATAGAAGGCATAAATTAGTGAGACGTTGAGTATAACACTAAACTCATTTTAAAAAAATCTGGCAGCCTCGGGCAAAGTCCCATTTACGTAATGCGCATACGAACTTAAACTAAACTTCTTGTAAAATGGGTTCTGCTGTTAGCTATCTGACTATCTGAACAGCACAATGCACAAATCCGTGTCTGAAAAATGAAATGGGTGAATTAGTATTACAAAAAATGCTGATCAGATATTCAAAATAAAGAAATTTAGCTTCAATATTATAGTTACTGATGTTTTTTTGTTTACCCGGTTTATTACTGAGTGGTATGCTCTAAATTCCCAAAGCTGATCATTACAGAAGGCTTTGCAAATCCACTCTTTTGCCCGCCTTCTACCTTAGAGCAAAAATAAAATCCTCGACCCCGAACCGTCGGGGACTCCGGTTTTAT
>JAIULZ010000057.1 GCA_022565805.1 Balneolales bacterium | reverse complement strand
AAATCGCCCGAGCCGGGATGTTATTGAAAACAGGAAATTAGCCGAGGGCAACCATTAAAAAAAATCAACTACGTCTATCCAGGAATTGTAGCCAAAGGTTAACCACGAAGGATCGCGAGGGGTGATCGCGAAGTTTTATAAATGTTTTGCGGGTTTAAATCAACAAACTACTCATTTCCTCCGGAGAACACCTTCAAAGCCTTTTTTTTATACGTGCGGCTGATTGGCAGCTCAACTTCATTCACAACTACAGAAGTGCTATTAAATGATGCCGCGTATTTTTGATTGATGATATACGACCGGTGAATCCTCACAAAGAACTCGGGCAGAGATTCCTCAAAAGATGAAATAGTTTCCCGGGTGATAAGCGTATCACCTTTAAAATGAATTTTCACATAATCGCTCAGGCTTTCCATGTAAAAAATATCATCGAGCCTGATTTGATGCAGTGTTCGATCTGCCCGAACCGTAATAAACTCCATTTTCAAAGCTTCTTTTTCCTTTAAAAGCTCACGAATCCGAAACTCATTATTCCGGTATCGGCGGAAAAGTAAATAAAATGCCTTTAAAAGCACCACCAGATATACCGCAAAAGCAAGCACAAACACATTTGCCATCACCGGATTAAGCTCATAATAATTATAGTTGGCCATAACGATAAACGCAATCGTGATAACCAGCATCTTGAGGAATAGCGAGGCGATGAATGCGTAAATACTGTAAATAGTGAAGCGCAGGTATTTCTTCTGCAGCAAAAACTCCGGAACCAGATAATAATTGAAGAAATAGGAAACAGCCATCGCCACGGGAAGCAGCAGAGACACAAAGTAGAAGCTTTGAATGTAATTGTTGTAGGTATTCCCAAATCCCAATACCAGCATCGAGCCGGCCAGAATCCAAAAAAGAATGTGTTTGTTTACCCTCATATATTTTTTTCTCAAAAATCGCTATTCTGAATCAAAAAGCCATATTATATCGACGAAAAGCATCTTTAACAGGGGTTTCTGCATTGTCTGTGCGCATAGCTTAAGATACATTTCTTGTGATCACTAAATCACAAACAAAAAATCTGAAAAACTATGATAAATTTATTTTTTATGGGCGGTCCGTTATTTATGGGCATTCTCACCATCATCTTTATAAGCATGATTGCAACGGCCGTGTACATCTATGTGCAGAGAGGAAAGCCGGGCGCCGAAGTTCCATCCATCGGATACGTAAAAGAAATCGCCATCTTTGGCCTCATATTCGGAATATTCGGTCAGTTTGTGGGCTTGTATGAAGCATTCAGCATTCTTGAGCAGGTTGGGGAAGTTTCTCCATCTGTTCTTGCCGGCGGACTCAAGGTTTCTACGATCACAACTTTGTACGGATTTGTCATCTTCATTACAGGCTGGCTTATTTATTTCGGCCTAAAGCGCACCGAATCGCTAAACCTGCAGTAAGCAGCTTGTAATTTGGGCTCTAAACGAAAGATTGATGTCCGAGTGGCTGAGTTCAGGCGTCAGAAGTCAGAGGCTGAGCTCAAAAAAGATTACAATATCAAAGCATGGTCGTAGCGCGGTGAAATATCCGTAGCCCGGTTGATAGGCAGATGCGTGGCGTAGGAATTAGTTGGATATCTAAAATGTCCGTATTTGGTTTAGAAGCCCGGTTTCAGAAATTGCCGTAAGGCATAACCAGAATTGTAACCCCGGATCGAGGACTCTGCGAAGCAGTCCGGAATCCGGGAATTACAAGAAACACATAAACGTCCGAGACGGGATTTGCTTGAAATCATGAAATCTGCCGAAGCTTATGATATAAAACATCAAAGTGATAGTCTCACATAATTAAGCTGCCCATTCCCCAATTATAATCTACTAAGTTGCAGGTAATAAACCACCTTTGCTGATCCGTCTATTCGGGCAGCGAAGACTATTAAAAAAAATCCAATTCAGCTACCTGAAGGGAGTTAGAGTTGATGCCACCGTTTTCGAAAATGCATGGCATTACCAAAATCCCCTTGGACGTTCAAGTGTCATGTATGGCCGAAGTATCACCCATCATTTGACAACGAACTTAATGAAGCAACTGAATCTATTTCTGCAGATACAGCTGGCACTGACAATTTTTGGCACTGTAAACTATTTACACAATTCTGCCAGCGATTGTTACCCTAAATTTCATTTCAAGTGCGCAGAATTTCTAATGTAATCAGCGATCCGGAAATTTATTTCCGGGAAATAAACAAGGGTGCAATCAGATCATTTTAACGAATCAAACTACCCGGTTTTAGAGTTCGAGTTCAGACAATTCACATAACGGTTTATAGAATTTGCTTTCCCATAAACATTTATCTCAGGGTGTTTTAATCCGGGAAACAGATTTGCTTTACTTATTTCTAAGAAGTCTGAAAACTTTTTTTATATGAGAGATTTGGGTGGGGAAAAGCGGCTGCAATAGTTTCATTATTAGCCCTAAAAGTGAAGCCGTAATTACAATTCTAAATGGGGGGAAATGAAATTCAGCTCTTAATATCATTCAATTGGGCACAGTAGTTGTATCTATGGAACCATTCGTCACTCATTTTAAACCATTCGTCACAAATATTTTTTTCTAAGAAACCGGATAAATAGTTTAGAGCAGTCATTAAGAGAGAAACTGGAAGAGAGATGCTGGTTGGGTTCATAGTCAAAAGGTAAAGTGTAACGAATTAAGAGAGAGAGAAAAGGCGTGCCGAAGCCAAACCTACTATGTAAAAGGCAACAATTGTTGTCTGTTAGTTGGTTTGGTTTCGTTCTATTATTGGTGTGTTTGCAGTTTGCAAAAATGCAGCATCAGCTACATAAGAGGGCGGGCCCGGGTGGCGAAATCATCCTCACGGTACAAGAGCCGGAGAAACTATTCAAAAACATATCATGGAGAATACAATGTATTCCAATAAATACAGTACATCGTTTAAGTACGTCTCATTTCTGTTTGTCTTTTTGCTGCTTTGGCAGGCAGAACCTGCAAGTGCGCAGAATGGAGTTACACCAACTGTTACACATAACACCGAAATTCCCGGACCGAGTCAGGGCTGGCGCTTACTTGGTGCACCTGTATCGGGAGCCACTTATGCAGACTTTTTTGATGGGCTGTGGACTCAGGGTTTCCCGGGAGCCTCAAGCCAATCCGGAAGCTCAAGTATATACTGGTATGATGAGTCTACACGGCAGTTAATTAAGCCTCTGCATGCTAACAATATTATTGGAAGCAGCTCAGATAATGGATTCGAAAATGCAGGTCACGCGATTATAGCCTACATTTTCGAAGATGACTTTTTCGATAATACATCTGTTTCCTGGCCTAAACCCGTATCCGTAACGGGCACACCAAATACAGGTGACATATTTATGTCATTTACGAATACGATTTTACCCGGTGACAACAGTCAGGGCTGGCATTTGATCTCTAATCCATATCCTTTTCCGATAAACTGGCCCGATTTGGTTGAGCATGGCGGGCTTCAGGATATGATTACCGTTATTTTTGTGTTTGATGCCAATGGTAACGGCGGAAGAGGCGGATACCGAATTAACTATGGTTTTGATGTGCGCAATCTTCCGGCTGATATAGCCCATGATGGTAATTTAGCGCCGTTCCAGGGTTTTTGGGTAAGAACAAATGAAGTGCAACCTCAGGGAAGTATTACATTTAAGGAAGAATATGAAACTAGCGGAGGTTCGTTATTTAATGCTCCGGAACAGCCTGATTTTTTTGCTTTTTCCGTTGCCGGCCAGAATAACAGCGCCACAGCAGTTCTAACGCTTAATAATGGTCCGGAACAATCTACTTCCAAGCCAATACCTTTTTCACAGGAAGAACTGCACTTTGGATTTATGAATGAGGCCGGAGCTGGTCCTGATATTTTTCGCAACAGAGAAATGGGAAATGGGGATGTACTTACTATTCCACTCGATTTTGCCACCGTAAATAGCGGTACCTATACTTTTAGTATGTCAGCAAATGAAGATATGATTGATGCCGAAATAATATTGACAGACCATGCTACGGGGCTACAGCACAACTTTGCGCTGGGCGGTACATATTCTTTCGAATATCAGGCAGATCAGCAGCTGGCGAGTATGCCAAATTCAGCAAGTCCTTTAGAAATTATTAATCAGCCCGAGCTGCTGCTTTTAAGTCCGGAGTCTCGTTTTGAGCTGATGATAACCTACGGAACCGCCACAAGCATAGATCCGGGAAATCAGCTTCCGGTCAGAATCGAGCTGAGCCAAAACTATCCAAACCCGTTTAACCCATCCACCCGAATAGAATACGCTCTGCCGGAAACAGCAGAAGTAAGCCTGGAAGTGTTTAATATGATGGGGCAGCGCGTTGCAACGCTGGTAAGCGGACAAAAAACCGCAGGACAACACACGGCCATCTTCGACGGAAGTCAGCTATCGAGCGGCATGTACTTATATCGCCTCACCGCCGGCCGTTTCACAGAGACACGAAAAATGATGCTTATTAAGTGAAATTTTGAGTGATGGGTGATGGATTTTTGTCGATTCCTGAATTAGCTTTACCGAGGAGTGGGAGAGTGGGAGAGTGGGAGAGTGGGAGAGTGGGAGAGTGGGCGCGGTGCGGTGCTTATTCGCTGGACGAGAATGATCGAGGATCAATGTTATTGAAACCTGCAAATAATCCGGGGAGGGTGCTCAGAACACATTAAAGCATAAAATAGATGCTCGAAACGGCAGTTGGATTTGCTATGCACCCTCCACCTGCTTGTCTCATTCTCGCAAGCTTTTTTTTGAGGATAAAATTTTGAGCCCAATCGAATATTCCGATAACAGAAGAGATTTTCAAAAAACTTCACCCGCTTGTTGACACTAAACCTGTCACATAAATATATCGAGTCGCAATGTGCTCATCTGCCCGATTAACTATTTCCCGCCACTTAGTACCGTAAATATAATACAGATTTAAAGCAAAAAATAAATATTAGACTCGTATATTAGAATATTGGTTATTAATTTAGCCGTTCATTCTTAAATCTCACATTTCTCATATTCGCAAATTGGTATTTCTCATGGGCATTTACACGTACGACGATATTCAAATTGACCAAAAATATTCAGTACCACGTCCGGGCGACAAAGTTCTAAATATCACGAATCAAATTCTACGGATTAATCAACCCTATGGTATTCGTAAAACATTTGAAGTGAAGGGTGGAATCATCACACGCGAAGTTTCTGAAATTAGCATTGAGCATACCATTATGGCTGTTTTGTTCGTGCTAATGAGCATACTTGGGGTGTTTCTAGCTTGGCTGTGGTGGATGTAGTATAAACGGCAGCAAAGCTTTTTTACACTTTACATCTGCATTTATCAATATATTTTTGTCTAATTCAGAAGCCCGGAGACTTTTACTCCGGGCTTTTTGCATTAAATAAGTTCTTTAGCAGAAAAAAAGAGATTCCTTGAACTTTTTATATTAGTTCTGAATTGTAAGAGCCATAATGACTTAACTCTTTTCATCCCCAAAAAGTGTTAAAACCCCGTATTTGCCCTAAAGTATTTATTGCTTATCAATTCTATAGAATATGTTTAAGAAAGAAAATTGTAGTCAGCTTTGCTTTAACGCGTTTAAAGTCTTTTTTTTTGCTATTGTGTTTATGATGTTTACGCATGCTGAGGTGTCGCAGGCGCAGGATTCGTCACGAGAGAGCGCTACCGGCAGTATTTCGGGACGGGTTACCGATGCCCGCTCGGGTGAGCCGCTCATCGCTGCGAATGTGGGCGTTGAAGGAAGCAGTCTTGGAGCAAGTACCGATGCCGATGGTTTTTACACAATACAGGGTATTCCAACGGGTACTGTTGTGCTTGTGGCCACCTATGTTGGGTACGAGCAGCAAAGACGCATTAATATTCAGGTAAGATCTGCTGGAAACCGCGACATTAATTTCGAGATGCAGCCTTCTGCTCAGGACCTGGATGAATTGGTCTTTACCGTGTCTGAACCATTTCGAACTCCAGACGAGAGCCTTTCCTCGTTCAGGAGGCTATCACCAGAAGAAATTGCCACCTATCCTGCCGGAAACAGCGATATTGCCAAAGTTGTGCAGAGTTTGCCCGGAGTTTCCGGATCGGTAACCGGTTTTAGGAACGATGTTATTATTCGCGGCGGAGCACCAAACGAGAACATCTATTTCATCGATGGAATAGAAATCCCGACCATCAATCATTTCTCGACACAGGGTAGCGCCGGCGGACCGGTTGGCCTGCTTAATGTTTCGTTTTTTGATGGCGTGGAGCTCAGCACTTCTGCCTTTGGCGCCCGTTATGGGAATGCGCTTTCCGGCGTGCTTCAGTTTAATCAGCGCACGGGCAACGACAGGGAATTTAGAACAAACTTTCGGGTTGGAGCAAGCGAGGCGGCACTTACCGCCGAGGGTCCATTATTTAAGGGTGATGCCAACTTCTCCAATACCACTTTTATAGCCTCCATACGGCGCTCATATTTGCAACTTTTGTTTCAGCTTATTGATTTGCCCTTTCTTCCCGATTACTGGGATTATCAGTATAAAATAAATCATGTTATAGACGGCCGAAATGAAGTTTACCTCACCGGAGTTGGCTCTATAGATGATTTCCGGATAAATGTGCCGGATGAAGCCAATGAGGAGCAGCAGGCTATTTTGGAGCAAATACCGGTAATCCGGCAGCGCACCAACACAACCGGTATCGCCTGGAGAAACCGTCTGGTCGGTGGAAACGGCTTCTGGCTTACCAGCTTAAGCAGCAGTTGGTTTTATAACGATTTTAGCCGGTTTCGCGATAATGTGAATCAGGACGGGCTTTTTCTGCAAAATCAAGCAACCGAGTTTCGCAATACGCTGCGTACCGAACTACGCTATTTTGCCGGCGAAAACACCTGGAATACGGGCATAAGTTTGCGGCACAATCGTTTTGAAAACAAGTTCCTCGACGACAATACTGGTATTTCTTTCGATGATGCCATTGGTTTTTGGAGCTACGGTATTTTTGGTCAGTGGTCCCGCTCGCTTTTTAATAACCGACTAAACGTAACGGCCGGCATCCGCGCCGACGGTAATTCGTTTACCGACACCGGAAACGAGATTTACCGAACGCTATCGCCACGGGCGGGCATCAACTACAGAATCGACGAAGCCGGGCAATGGCGTGCCACCGCTTCTGCCGGACGATATTTTAAGAAACCACCGCTCAACCTGCTGGGTTTTCGTGAAAACGGTGTGTTGGTAAACCGGGATGCCGACTACATACGCAGCGACCATTTAACGCTGGGATTCGAATATTTCCCGCGCTCGTCTACTAAGTTTGGAGTGGAGGGATTTGTGAAATGGTACGATAATTATCCGGTTTCTGTGGCGGAAGGTGTGAGTCTGGCCAATCTGGGCGGTGGCTTTGAGGTTCTTGGCAACGAAGATGTGCTGTTTACCGGCAAGGGAAGAACCTATGGCACCGAGTTTCTGTTTCAACAGAAGTTTGAGCGCAATTTTTACGCTATTCTGGCCTATACGCTTTTCTGGAGCGAGTTTACGGGCACCGATACCTCTCTGTACCTGCCCTCGGCTTGGGACAGCAGGCACCTGCTGTCTTTTACGGGTGGTTATCGCTTGGGAGACAGCTGGGAATTCAGCGCGAGATCCAGATTTATTGGCCGAACACCTTTTGCCCCGGTAGATGAAGAACGAACCATCGCCATTTATCCCGCATTCGCCTTCGATTACGGCGGGCTTGCAACCGAGCGACTAGGTGTTTTTACTTCCACAGACATCCGTATAGACCGTAAATGGAATTTCAGCAGCTGGTCGCTGGATGTCTATCTGGAGGTGCAAAATATACTGGGACAGGATACACCATCAACGCCATCGTTTTTACTACGCGATAACGAAAACGGCGAGCCGGTGCTCCGGCAGGTAGAAGAAGTGGGCGGGTCTGCGATTTTGCCAACGATTGGCATCATCATAGATTTTTAAATTGCCCTTTTGAAAATTCGAAGCGGATAAAAACGACCCGGAATACAAATATGAAGACTTTCGGGTTGTTTTTGTTTTAAAATATCCATGGGCTCCAGAGGGGGCTCGTCTGAAAGGTCTAATGTGCCGAAGTGCATGGGAATGAAGTTGCCGGTTTGTAAATCCTGAGCGGCTTTAATGGCATCGGTAGGGCTAATGTGCGAGCTGTGCATAAACCATTCGGGCCGGAAGGCACCAACGCCCAGAAAAGACAAATCCGGACTGCCCAGTGTGCGGCTTATTTCCGAAAAATGAGAGCCATAACCGCTATCGCCCATAAAGTAGAGCGAAATTGCGGGCGATTTGATGTAAAATCCGCCCCAAAGTCTTTTCCTCTCGTCTCTGAGCCATCTTTTGCCCCAGTGCCTCGCCGGTACATAAGTTATTTCTATCCCGTTTAAATCGGTCTGTGGAAATGTCTGATACCAGCCTGCTTCGGTAATGGTTTGCCTGGGAAGCCATTTCTGTGCAAGTTCGCCCAGTTTAAGACCCGTAAAAACCTGAACTTTAGGGCATTTTCGCGCAATAAACCTGAGTGTGCGCTTGTCGCAATGATCTCTGTGATCATGGGAAAGTAAAATGTAGTCGATGCGCTCTATGCTTTCCGGGCGGAATGGAAGCGGAAATTGTCTCTTCAGAAAGGGGCTTTCAAAAAAAACAGGATCGGTAATGAAAGTAATTCCGCTTATCCGAATTAAAAAAGAAGCGTGACCAAGCCAGATAATGCCATCGTAGGTGCTTTGGAAAAACTCATCACACCGTTCGTGGGTCAGTTTTCGGTTGTCCCTTTTCTTTTGTTCCTTAAGCGGATTCCGGGAAAAAAGCTGCCACTTTAAAAGCATCGACAAGCTGGTCGAAAAAGGTTCGTGCAGATTTAGAAAGCGACCGTTGGCATCTGCAGGAACTCCTTTGTAGCCTGGAAAGGGCTCTGTAACCTGTAAATCCGGGTTCAGTAAATAGGTTGATGTCTTAACTTTATGCGACATAAGAGAAGTTTTGAGAAAGTCAGATAATTCAAAAAAATATCCTGCAATGTACAGGTATTCCGGTATTAGCGCGTGTTTAAAGTATACTGAGAAATATGAAGAACAGTTCAGCCTGTTCTGAGATCGATCTAAAAGCCTGAAATTAATCACTAAAGACAACAGTACATTGGAACATCCCGAAAAAGTTGTTATGAATTACAAAAACGAAACCTTTAATGAAAGGATAGATATAGCGAGCTGGTTTTTTTAGAACGATTTAGCCTGACTTTCAGGCTAAACAAAATTAACGGGGGTACTCCATATTTTTATGGTGGATAAACAACCGCTTTGTGAAAAACCCCGGCTTAATGCTATACGATTACACATAACTACGAGCAAAAAGCGATCTGTATCTGCTTGTTTAGTCTACAAAGTAAATCATTACAGACTGAATATATATCCGGCATTCTATTACACCATTTTCGCAGATCGCAATAAATGTTGCTCTTAAACAGCATTTATACCCCTTAACATACACGCAGATATCTTTGAGAATTACCGCTCGGGCCGAAACTTGTCAAAAACTCTTGTATTAATTTACTGTATTAACAGTCAAAATTAACACCAGCTGTTTCGGGCAAATAGTTCAATTGGCACGTTTTGTAATCTCACCAGGAGATGTTTGATTTAAGCTAAACATAACCCAAAAAATAAATTTATCATGAAACACAGGATACTTAAAACTGTGTGTCTGGCTGTATTGTTTCCGCTACTATTTAGTGGAATCGCTACAGCGCAAAACACAGATGAACAGATCGAAGCCAGCGACGAAATTGTAGAGCAGGTAAGGCAACTGCTACAACAGCCCGAAACCAGTCTTACTGGTGAAGAGCGCGCTTTTCTTAGGGCGAATCAGTGGGTACAGGCACCGCTTCCTTCCCGCAGTTTTATCATGCCATCAGCTGGTTTATTGATGAACGGGGATCCCATTTTTGAAGAAAGTTTTGAAACGAATGAGCTCCCAGAAGGCTGGCAGCTTCAGGATCTGACCGCTCCGGAAGTAGATGGCCCAGTTTGGGTTTTCGACAACCCCGGTAATCGCGATTTTATTGGCGGACTTTTCGGAGAGTTCTTCCCCATTATGGATTCTCAGTTCATTGGTTCGGGTAATCCGCAGAATACAGCAATTGTTACCCCCGCGATCGATTTATCTGATGTAGATGGTTTTGTGGTAATCGGCTATGATGAGTACTATCGCGCAAGATTTAATCAGCAGGGTTTTGTAGAAGCCAGTACCGATGGCGAAAACTGGGATTTAATTGTACAGCACACCACCAATGTTGGTAACGTGGGAAGTATACTAAATCCCCTTTTTGGCGAAGTTAGCGTAATGTACGATATTTCGGACTACGCCGGAGAGTCTGAAGTATATATCCGCTGGAGATTTGTCGGTAACAACTCTTTTCAGTGGGCATTCGATAATTTTAAAGTATTTGAGCCCGAATCGCTTCCAATTGTTGCCCTTAGCACCAATTCCATAGACTACGGAAACACCTATCCCGGTGGCGTTTATGAAGGTTCATTTACAATCGAAAATGTAGGCTTTGCCGATCTCGACGCCAGTTTTTTTCCAGCTGATGGAAACGTAACTACAAACCCATCCTCATTACTTCTTGAGCGTCTTGAATCAGAATCGGTTAGTGTGTTTTTTGAGGCTCAGGATGTAGGTAGCTTTTCATCGTCGGTAGCAATCGAAACCAATGCCGCAGACGAAACAGCAGACATCACCCTTTCATCTACCGTAAATGAACTTTTTCTATCCGATTTTCTTTTCGAAGATTTCAATGAAGAAGTGATTCCGGATGGATTTATTTTACAGCGCTTTCAGCTTCGTCCTGATGGTGGGATTGATGATTCTCCGCATATCGGGCAGGTATTAAATGCGTTTTTCAGAAACGGATCTGTACTCACCAACTTTATTGAACTGGGAGATGATGCCACATTCAGCTTTCAGATGAAGCTAGTTGAGCAAAACTCGCTTGGTGATAACACGGTGCCAACTCCGCCCGAAGCATTCGAAGCGGTTGTAGTTGCCACAAGTGACTTCGCTGTAACTTTCGATACGCTTGCTGTTCTTAATGAAGTTTATGAGTACAACCCGGAAGAAGACGCTGTGTTTCAGTTTTATGAAGTGGATCTTTCCGAGTTTGCAGGTGAAACCGTTCAGCTGGGTATTCGCGTAAGACAAATTGCCGGAAATCCGATTGTAGCTATAGATGATATGGCCGCATTCAGCGCTTTCTCTGCCGACGAAGCCGAGCCGGTTACGCTTGAACTCGACGATGAGCCTGCCGTAATTGATGTTGCAGGCCTGTTCTCTGGTGGTGTTCCGCCCTATGATTTTACAGCTACTGTTTCTGATGAAGATGTAGTTTCGGTTGCTTTCGTTGAAGACGGTCTTGAAATAACTCCCGCGGGAGTGGGCACAGCTACCGTAATGGTAGATGCCGAAGACGCGCTTGGAAATGAAACGAGCCTTTCTTTCGAGGTAACGGTAACCGCCGAGGCACTCGTGCAGATTATTCATAACGCGGCCGATCCGGCGCTCGAGTCTGTTGATGTGTACGTTAACGGCGGGCTTGCGCTGGAAAGTTTTGAATTCCGTACCGCAACCCCGTTTATTGAGCTTCCAGCCGGTGTAGAGCTCAATATTCAGATTACACCCGCGGGCGCTGATGCCGATGCCGGAGTTTCGTTTATTCGTGAACTTACACCGAATGGCCGTTTTACCCTCGTTGCCAACGGCGTGCTCAATCCAGATGATTTTGTGGGTGGTACAGAAATTACGGTAGATTTATTTGCCGCTGCCGCTCAGGATGGAGCCACAGAAGCTGGCGATGTTGCCATTAATGTATTCCATGGCTCAACCGATGCACCTGCAGTGGATCTTGGGCTGGAAGGCGTTGGGAAATTTGTTGAGGATCTTTCTTATGGCGAATTCACTGGCTATGCCGAAGTAGCAGAAGCCGACTATGTGCTACAGCTTTTTGTGGCCGGTGCAGATGAGCCGCTTCTGAACTATGAGCTACCGCTTGCAGCTCTCGAAGCCGACGGACTTGCTATAACCGCGCTTGCATCGGGTTTCCTCGATCCGGAAGCAAATCAGGATGGGGCATCTTTTGAGATTATCGCCGTTCTTGCAGATGGAACCGTTCTTACGCTCGAAAATATTGTTCCTACTGCGCTGGTGCAGGTTATTCATAATGCGGCCGATCCTGCCTTGGAATCGGTTGATGTTTATGTGAACGGAACACTTGCAATCGAATCTTTTGAGTTCCGCACCGCAACTCCTTTCATCGAGCTGCCAGCTGGTATGGAGCTGAATATCCAGATTACGCCAGCCGGCGAAGATGCAGATGCCGGAGTTTCTTTCATACGTGAGCTTACCCCCGACGGACGCTTTACGCTTATTGCAAATGGCGTGCTGAATCCGGATGATTTTGCGGGCGGTACCGAAATTACGGTAGATTTATTTGCCGATGCAGCTCAGGATGGAGCTTCCGATGCAGATGATGTTGCCATAAATGTATTCCATGGCTCGACCGATGCGCCTGCGGTAGATCTTGGTCTGGAAGGCGTTGGCAAATTTGCCGAAGACCTTTCTTACGGTGAGTTCACCGGCTATGCCGAGGTAGAGGCAGCAAATTATGTGCTTCAGCTATTTGTAGCTGGTGCCGAGTCGCCTTTGCTCAATTACGACCTTCCGCTTGCGGGTCTTGAAGCGGGCGGACTCGCAATTACCGCGCTTGCTTCAGGCTTCCTTGATCCGGGGGCAAATCAGGATGGAGCAGGCTTTGCGATAATTGCAGTTCTTGCCGATGGTACCGTACTAACGCTCGAAAATATCCTGGAAGAGCGATTCGTTACTTTCTCTGTGAACATGTCGCTTGAGAGCTTTGAGGGCAATTTTGATCCAGAACTGGGCGATCAGTTATATGTTCGCGGAAGCTTTAACGATCAGGGTTTTGCCATTGTGGAAGAAAACGAGCTTCAAGCCGTTGGCGGGGGAATATGGGAAGCTGAGCTTCTGATAACCGGCGACACTGGAACCGAAGAAGAGTATAAATTCTATGTACTTGCCGGCGACGACCGCAACCTGCCAAACGATGGATGGGAAGGTGATGTGGGCCCGGGCGATAATGGCAATCGCGTATTATTGCTACCCGGCGATGACACCGAGCTGGATACCGTCTTTTTTAATAACAGGGAGGCAGAATCGGCAATGGTACAAATAATCCATAACGCCGCTGATCCTGCTGCCGCTGAAGTTGATATTTACGTAAACGGAGGAATTTTCCTTGAAGATTTTGCCTTCCGTGAAGCTACTCCTTTTGTGCCGCTTGAGCCATTTGTGGACTACACAATCGCTATAGCGCCGGCCGGAAGCGAAAGCGCAGAAGACGCCGTATTCGACGTAACGCTTCAGCTTGAGCCTGCCATCAACTACACCGTAGTAGCGAACGGAGTTCTGAATCCTGCTGACTTTGCACCAAATCCTGATGGCGAAGAAACAGCCTTCAACCTTTGGGTGTATGCAGGATCATTGATGGAAGCCGAAGATGAAGACTCCTTCAGCTTTAACGTGGTACACGGTGCTACGGATGCTCCGGCTGTAGATGTATTTGCGCAGGAAGTGGATGCCGTGTTGGTCGCCGATGCAGTTTATGGCGACATCACCGATTACCTGAATATACCAGCCGATAGCTACACGCTCGAAATTCGTCCGGCGGGCATGGATGAAGCCGTAGCCGGTTTCCTTGCCGATGTAAGCATGTTGGGCGGAAGTAGCGCTACTGTACTTGCCAGCGGTTTCCTTACCCCTGATGCAAATCAGGATGGCGAGGCGTTTACGCTGATCGTAGTACTGGCTGATGGAACCGTAGTTGAACTAGATGCGGTAGACACAAGCACGGGCAGAGGAGATGAGCTGCCGGTAGAATTTGCGCTTGGTCAAAACTATCCGAACCCGTTCAACCCAACCACAAACATCGAGTTTGCTCTTCCTGAAGCAGTTGATGTACGGTTAGATGTTTTCAACATTAACGGGCAGCGCGTTGCTACCTTAGTAAATGGACAGCAGGCCGCGGGAACCTACAATATTCAGTTTGATGCGAGTCGCCTTGCCTCAGGAATGTATATCTACCGACTACAGGCCGGAAGCTTCGTAACTACCAGAAAGATGATGTTGGTGAAGTAATCATCATCACATAAAAGAAGAAAAGCAGTAAAAAAAAGGCTGTCCGGGGAAACCTGGATAGCCTTTTTTTTGAGTGTTAAGTGTAACGAAGTGAGGTATTAAAAATTAATTCACAATTCACAATCCACAATTCACTGAAAACCTCTTCTTATCCCCCGAAATCATAATAAATAGCAGCACCGGGTCCGGGTGGCATACCGAGCAGGAAAATCCAGATGTAGAACAGCGCAATCCAGCCGATGTAGAAGAAAATACTGTAGGGTAGCATCATACTAATGATAGTGCCGATTCCCAAATTCTTGTCGTATTTGTTCGCAAAAGCCAGAATTAGTCCAAAGTAACTCATCATCGGGGTGATGATATTGGTTACCGAATCGCCAATGCGATAGGCCGCCTGAATAACTTCCGGACTATACCCGATATACATAAGCATAGGTACAAAAATTGGAGCCGTAACCGCCCACTGAGCAGAAGCGGAGCCAAGCATCAGGTTTACAAAGCCGGATATGAAAATGAAAAAGATAAAGACAACCGGACCATCGAGATTAGCGTTTTGCAGGAAATTAGCGCCATTTACGGCCAGAATTTGACCCAAATTCGTCCAGTTAAAGTAGCTCACAAATTGAGCGGCAAAAAACACAATTACAATGTACAGACCGAGAGTGGCCATTGATTTAGCCATACCGTCGATTACATCCCGATCGGTTTTAATCGTGCCCGTAATTCGGCCAAATACAATACCCGGAATGATGAATCCGATAAATATAATGGCCACAATGCCATTCAAGAACGGCCGGATATTAGCCGGAAAAACTACATCGTCGGGGTTCTGACTTCTAAGTAAACCCCAATCTGGTATTACAGTAAGCGCAAGCAGGCCGAAGAAAAACAAGGTAGACATGGTTGCCCAGAAAATGCCTTTCCGCTCCTGTGGAGTCAGGGGCTCAAGACCAGTATTGGTGTCGAGCTTATCCATGGCAATATTGGGATCGTAAGGGCCGAGTTTGGGCTCAACTATTTTTATTGTTACGAAAGTGCCCGCAAAAGAAATCACGAAAACGCTCAGAAACATGAAATAATAGTTAACCGCTGCGTGCACTACATAGGTGTCGTCTACGAGTCGGGCGGCTTCTTCGGTTAAACCGGCCAGAAGCGGATCGATGGTGCCAAGCAGAAGGTTCGCACTATATCCGCCCGAGACTCCCGCAAAAGCAGCCGCAAGCCCTGCAAGCGGATGCCTGCCAAGAGAGTAGAAAACTACGGCCCCAAGCGGAACCAGAACAACGTAGCCCAGCTCCGAAGCCGTATTCGATATGATTCCCGAAAACACAACCGCGAATGTTACCAGAATTTTGGGGTTCATCACAAAAACAAACGGCTTTTTAATAAGCTTTATTAGCTTGCTGTCGGTTTCTTTAATCGTAGGGCTGGCGTTTAGTGCCGCAAGCACAATCCCGCGAATAGCGGCTTTGATAAGGCCGGAATGCTCGGCTACGCCAACGCCCAAAAGAGCAACAAGCACGGTGCCAAGCGGGGCAAAGCTTGTAAAGTTGGTAACCAGATTCGCTACAATCATCCGAAAACCATCGGCATTGAGCAGGCTAACCGGCTCTATGATGGTCGCGCCGGTTCTATCTCGCGGATCGGAGACGCTCCAGTCGAGCCATTCGGCTACGCCGCTAATTAAGATTACACCCGCACAGAAAAGAGCAAATAGCGTAACCGGATGCGGGAGCAGGTTGCCAAGCCATTCCACAAAATTGAGAAAACGGGTAAACCAATTTTTCTCGTTTTTTATGTCGTTGCGGGCAATGTCGGGCTGAACAGGATGATCTGATTTACTCATGTAGTATTAAGTAGAAGAAGAAGTTACCGGTTACACAGGATGACGCCGTGTTTGCAGATTGTTTCCTGCCGGACTTATAAATCCTGGACTAAGTAGCTGTTCGCTGGATGCTGAAGCTTATATGGTCGGAATTACAGTATGATGCTTCGATAAATTGTATCGCTCGCATATAAAATAAGATGCAATCGCCTTCCAGTCTTTTAAAAAAAAAGCCTGCCGTAGACTGCACAAGTTTCGGGTGCAGTTGGCAAGCTTCGAATCTAACAAAAAAAAGAAGGTTTTGAAATAATTCTAACGGAAACAAATGAATTGTTTAATCGATACGGATAGTATCGAGAGCGAGGTTGTAAACAGCCTCCCATGCCGGTGCGGCAGGGTTGTTTTCTATGGGGTAGGAACGGTAGCCAATTGCCATCGCCCGGTTGCCAAAGGATAGAAAACTTCGAACTGTTTCGCTGTCTCCGGTAAAGAAAATGGTTTCGAAAGCACCGTTACCGCGAATCCGAACGTTGCGGCCTTCAACCAGCATTTCATCATCCTGAAGCTGAACCGGCCAATAGCCCGCAGGACTTCCGCTTTCTACAGCATCATTATATCCGCGGATGATAAAGTCTTCGGCAAAAGCTCGCGAGTCGAGCGAGCTTGGGTTTTCATAAATTTCTATGAAATATTCAAATGAAGGCATTTCAAAAGAACTACCGGCTTCGGCGCTAAATCGTACTGTTTCTCCGCTTATCGTAAACGTGCGAAGAACGCCATCGCGCTCTCCTTGAATATCAAGCGAAGCATTTTGCGGATATTTAAACGAAAAACCATCACCCAGAAACTGCCGCACTCCATCGGTTTGAGCTTCACCGGGAGGAGTTCCGGTACAGGATGTCATCAACAATAAGAATACCGCAAAATGGCTGATTATCGTTAATCTTTGCAAAAACTTTTCTTTCATAATTATTTCTTAAGCTGAGGGTTGTGAGAATAAAACCTTCAAAAAGAAGATTCGTTCAGCTTAATAGGCCATCATCTTCATGCAAAAAACGCTGCCGCCGCTTTTCATAAATTCGCCTGTGGGCACTTCAACGACTTTAAAACCTTCATGCTTTAGCTGTGCGTTGGTTTTCTGAGCTCCGGGATGTATTACAACGGTGCTACCATCTGGACAAGTGGCGTTGCAGGCAAAGCTGCCTATAGCTTCATCTTCGGGTACTTCGATAATCGTGTCGAAGAAAGCACGAATAAGATCAAGACCCTTTTTCTCAAAAGCGCCGGGGT
The DNA here is from genome assembly GCA_022565805.1 of Balneolales bacterium. Classification (GTDB taxonomy): domain Bacteria; phylum Bacteroidota; class Rhodothermia; order Balneolales; family Cyclonatronaceae; genus Cyclonatronum. The sequence continues at coordinate 5,150 of JAIULZ010000057.1, read as the reverse complement.
AAATCATCACCGAAGTCTCGTTGAGGACACAAAAGCAGGTGTCGAGATGGTAAAATTCGGGATGCTCGAGTTTAAGGGCAATCACGGGGACTTTGTAGGTGTCTGATATATAATGATAGGCTTCCAGCGATGTTCTGAAACCATAGCCGCCCCAAAGTAGCTTTTTACCATAATGCCAGATCGCATCGCCCATACCTTCAAAACGAGATATTTTTTTGTAATTCAGATGGTGTATCTGGTATTCCTGATCTTCGTACCATTTTTCAATAAGCGAAACTTCGGGCTTGCGGTGTACCGAATCCATAATGCTCATGATCACTTCTTTATCGCCGTCATCATTTTTGAAAGGCAGACTCTGGTTCGCGCAAAAAACCATATCGGGCAGACCTTCGCCGCCTTCTATTACATGTACTTCCATGCCGGTGTCTTCAAATGCAGACTTTACGGCTTCCCACTGCTGCATAGCAAGCGCCTTATCTGCCTTGCCAACATTTCCTTCCATGTGCTTGTTAATTACGTAGTCGATGGAGAAATGAGTGGGCCTTACCATGATTATTTTACCCGGTTTGTCCATAGAGGTAAGGTCTGCTGCGGTGAAATCCAGATTATTGATGGAGGTTATTACTTTAGACATGGTAGAGCTAAAATGAGATTAGGAATAATCGTTGTGGTCTTGCGGCTTTTTGTCTTATACTTTATGTGGCCGCAGGGCTAAGATAGCTACTTCGCGGGAATATTGTATATTGGTTTGAAGCAGTCTCTTTGAGCCATTCAGAAACACTGCGGCCGCTGTTTCGGGCCTTGATATTATTGATGAGAAGCGTTGCGGCGGCTGACAGGAAAATTGATTTTTGCAAGAATAGCATATTTGCCGGGTGCCGGAAATAGTGGTAACCCGACTGCTTTTTTCGCGACTTTTGGCAAACCCTCTGCAAAACCAAATTAAAAAATACTAAACTAAGTACAACAGCTTGTCGTTAGGTAGATGAAGGCATTTATGCCAAAACCTGCTTTTGGCAGGCTAACGCCCTAACTTGATAATCTTCTACACGACTACACGAAATTCTATGCTTACACCAGAAATACTAAGTCAAATAAGTCCGTTTGAGCTAAGGGCACGTCAAATTGTGGAAGGCTTTTTAACCGGTTTGCACAAGAGCCCGTATTATGGTTTCAGCGTGGAGTTCGCCGAACACAGGCCGTATAACCGTGGAGATGATATTCGGCACGTAGACTGGAAGGTATTCGGTAAATCGGAGCGCTACTATATTAAGCAGTACGAAGAAGAAACCAATCTGCGATGCCATATCGTTTTGGATGTTAGCAGTTCTATGCAGTTTAAATACCACGGAGAATGGACCAAACTCGGCTACGGAGCCCATTTGGCCGCATCTCTTTTCTATATGATGCACAGGCAGCGCGACGCATGCGGCTTGGTTACTTTTGATCAGGAGCTCGGAGAAATGCTTCCTGCACGGTCGTCGCCGGCCCACCTGCGGTATTTATTAAGTAAGCTGGAGCCTTTGCTTTCGGTGCCCGGTACAAATTTCGAGCAGCGGAAAACGGCCTCGGCAGAAGTGATTCACGAAGTAGCCGAACGGCTTCACCGAAGAAGCCTGGTAATAATAATTAGCGACCTTTTTGAAAATATGGGCGAGCACTCGCAGCTGCTTAATGCGCTAAAGCATCTTCGCCATCGCAAGCACGAAGTGGTTTTATTTCATATGCTTGAAAAACGCAGCGAGCGGGAGCTGGATTTCCCCGACGGTCGCTATCTTTTTCAGGATTTGGAAACCGGAGAAGAAATGGACTTAGTGCCTTCGCAAATTCGGGAGGCCTATAAAGAGGAAATTCATAAATACACTCATGCCTTTAAAATGGCGTGCAGCGAATTTCATATCGATTACGAGGAAGTAGATACAGCATCCTCTTTTGACTTAGCGCTGCTGGCCTACCTCAATAAGCGAAAAAGGCTCGGCTAAGCTCTCACTTCGCTCTGTATTTAAGGTACTCGTATGTTAAATCAGTCTCCGAATCCAATACGGAAAATTCTGCACATAGATATGGATGCCTTCTATGCCTCGGTAGAGCAAAAAGATGCGCCTCATCTTAAAGGAAAACCCGTAGTAGTTGGCGGTTCGCCCGATGGCAGAGGCGTTGTGGCAGCGGCGAGCTACGAAGCCCGGGCTTTTGGAGTAAAATCGGCTATGCCTGCCTGGCGCGCAAAGAAACTTTGTCCGGCCGCTATTTTTGTGAAACCCCGATTCGAGCGCTATAAAGAGATTTCTGAAATTATTCGGGCAGTGTTTTTTAGCTTTACAGACCTGGTGGAACCACTCTCGCTCGATGAGGCCTATCTGGATGTAACCGAAAACTCATTTGGGATAAAATCGGCCAGAAAAGTTGCGGAGCTTATTCGTAAACAGATTCATGAGCAGACCGGATTAACCGCTTCGGCCGGGGTGGCTGTAAATAAGTTTGTGGCCAAAATTGCATCTGACCTCGACAAACCGAACGGGCTTACGGTAATTACGCCCGAAAAGATGATCCCCTTTTTGGAGCAGCTTCCCGTTGGTAAATTCCATGGAATCGGTAAGGCTACTGAGGCTAAAATGCATGGCATGCACATTTTTACCGGTGCCGATCTTAAAAAGCTGGAAGAAATGGAGCTGGTTCGCCATTTCGGGAAAACCGGACATTTTTATTACCATATCGTGCGCGGCATAGATAACCGCAGGGTGAAGCCGCATCGAATAAGAAAGTCGGTTGGCGCAGAAAATACGTTTTCGGAAGACTTGGTGACTCTCGACGAAGTTCAGGATCAGCTCCGCCGTATTGCCACCAAAGTGCAGGACAGAATGGAGCGCTCCGAAGCAATGGGGAAAACCATCACCCTGAAAGTACGCTATGGTAATTTCGAATCGGTAACACGCTCCCGAACCCTCGAAAATTACATGCGGGATGAAGATACGCTGTTTCGGGTTGGGAATGAGCTTCTTGAACTTACGGATGCCGCAATTCGACCGGTTCGCTTGCTCGGCCTGTCGGTAAGTAACCTGAACCTAAGCGACGAAAACGATGATTACGATGATGAAGATCAGCACGATTATGCCTCGGCCAAATCGGCCTTCAAATATGGCGCTGGTTTTCAGCTCGATCTGTTTAAACCAGAAAGCTGAGATGGATTGGATTCAGGTGACAGGTATCAGGTATCAGGTATCAGAAATTGGTTATTAATCCGGTATGCAAACCAAGGACATGTTTATATAAACGTTAGGTACGGAATAGGGGTAGAGATTTTTTGGTTAGGTGAATGTTGCTTTTAAATCCAATGAGGATAATTTATAAACCTTCAATCCATTGGTGATCATTTAATAGAAGAGACCCTGAAGGGGTCACATGTTTATAGAAATGGACATCGCGTGAATGGTTTCGACCCCGTCGGGGTCGCATATTAAAGGGCAATTTTTATTAAAAAAATCCAGCGATTAAATATGAGCGCGTACATTCTAACCAATTAAGCCTGATTTAAAATCGAGCTCAGGTTATGTAGTCATCAAAGCCTGAAATACCAGGAATTCTTTTTGAAATGCTAAAATTTGAAAGATTAGTCTTGGATGAATTGACCGAAGCTATGAATCAAAAATCTGCTGCCGTTCCAAACTCTGGCATGAAAGGTTTCAGCTGAACGAATGCCGCTCTCCGTTGTGTTTTTTTGATTTAATGTCACCAAGAATCTATGATGTAATTGCAGGCACTGGCAGTAAGCTTTTTCTTATCTTCCGAGGATTGATTGATATGGCTAACTCAGAACATGAGATTAAATCACGCCATAGCCGGTTAAAAATGGGTATAGGTTAACAGAACATTATTTCATAAAATCGTCGGCAGCCAAAGCAAGGTGCGGGAAAAGCCTGCAAACACATCTTCAGAATTTCACAAAAGAGTATGGTTATAATAATTGGGGCGGGACCTATCGGGCTTGCCTGCGGCATCGAGCTTAAAAAAAGAAACATTCCATTCATCATTCTGGAAAAAGGATGTCTGGTAAATTCGGTATTTAATTATCCGACAAACATGACCTTTTTCTCAACATCAGACAGACTGGAAATTGGTGATGTGCCTTTTATTTCGCACGGAGTAAAAGCCACAAGACGAGAAGCCCTGGAATATTATCGCCGTGTGAAAGATGCCTACGAACTACCCGTAAACGTGTATGAAGAGGTGCTCCGCATAAGCGGTGGTGATCAGGAATACGTGGTAGAGACAAATAAAAACACCTACCATGCCAGTAAAATAATCGTCTCGACCGGATTTTACGGAATTCCTCATCGTATGAAGATTCCCGGCGAAGACTTGCCTAAGGTGAAGCATTATTATGATGAGCCTCATCCCTACGCAAATATGAACGTGCTGGTTGTTGGTGGCGGTAATTCTGCCGTTGATGTGGCCCTCGAAACCTACCGTTGCGGTTCGGCTGTAACTATGGTGGTACGGGAGAAAACCCTTAAACCCGGCGTGAAATACTGGGTTCGGCCCGATATTGAAAATCGGATTAAAGAAGGCGCGATTACCTGCTATTTCGAAAGCAATGTGAAAAGTATTTCACCAGACAAGGTAACGATATCTACACCTGATGGAGATGTCACCATTGAAAACGATTTTGTACTGGCCATGACCGGTTACGAACCGGATTTTCGCTTTTTGGAAATGCTTCAGCTGGAGTTTGAAAATGATGCATTCCGGACACCGGTTTATAACGAGCAGTCTATGGAAAGTAGTCGTAAAGGTTTGTACCTGGCCGGGGTTGTTTGCGGGGGCTACAATACAAGCCGATGGTTTATTGAAAATTCAATAGTGCACGCATCACAAATTGCTGAACATATACAGGAAGCCGAAAGAATCAAAAGCAGCAGAGGGCAGGAAAAAAAAGCTGGTCTGCTGGATTAAAAGGCAAAATCAGTGGTGGGCAAAAAAAATGGGACAAGCAATCCGCATCGCGCCGCTACAACCTCCTACCGCTGCTACCTTCCGGTCCTGACGGAGTTCAGAGGGAGCTGGCCGTGCGGCACTTGTCCCAAATTCTTGTTTCTTTGTGGAGCTATGGGGATTCGAACCCCAGACCTTCGCGCTGCCAGCGCGACGCTCTA
>JAIULZ010000056.1 GCA_022565805.1 Balneolales bacterium | reverse complement strand
TGTTAAACAAGTTGATTTGTAGCCACTACATGGTCTTTTTGCGGAAGTTAAGTTAGCGGGTGAAACCCAACCTAAAGCTCTGTATCTACGCTTGGCACAAGCCCATGGAAAATCAACTGAGTGTCGAGACCAACTCGTTTGGCTTACTGTGATTTGATTTTCAGCATCGTATAACTCTATGTACAATTGAAACTGAAACGTGTATCTAATCACTTTTCCTTAACCACCAAGAAGAAAAAGAAGAAGTGATAAACCAATCTGTTGAAGAATTTTGCCAAGACTTATTTCGCCTGCGCTAACATCACCGAAGCATCCATACAGCTCACCTGGATCATAGAAATTAAGACCAATAATTATCATGCTGTAGGTCAGGAGCATAATTGCGCTCCCCAATATTCCTTGCATCGGTCTTAATATCAGTAAAAAAACCAGAATAATCTCTATACCAACTATAAACGAAAATAATTTTTCGGCCATTGAGAGACTTACTCCAAAAGAAGTGGTCATAGTAAAGAAGAAATCCGGACTCATCAGCTTGTTTGCTGCACTTAATTTACATCATAGCCGGGCTTATTTACCGAAATATAAATAACAAGAGTTTGCCAAAATCTTCTTCATAAAAAATCATTCCGCCCACTCGTTCCAGTAAAGAATATTTCTTATTCCTTGATTATTGGGCAGGGCTATATCGTCAGCAGATAGTATGCATTTGGGATAAGCGTCTTTCAGTGAGAGCAAAGGTGCGTACTCGCGATCTCTGGTCGATTCTTCGGACAGCTGCCACGCAACTTGTATATAGCGGATATCCTCTCCTTTTTGGGCAACAAAATCAATTTCTTTACCACGAAGCTGACCGGTATAAACCTTATAACCGCGAGAAATGAGTTCAAGAAATACAAGATTTTCCATCAAATTACCCCATCCCAGATGTACTCCCGGATAAATAAAGTTCTTAAATGAAAGATCATTCAAATAGTATTTCATAGAACCTGACAACACTTCTTTGCCTTTAATCTGAAATCGCTCACACTTGTGGATAATGAAAGAGTTCTCAAGATAGCCGATATATTGAGCAACGGTCTCATAATTGGTTTTTCGGTTTTGTTTTTTGAAATAACCAACCAAGGAGTTGACGGATAGTAGATTCCCTACATTATTTGCAAGGAATGCAAAAATATCTTTCAACAAGGAGACGTCTCTAATTTGATGACGCTCAACAATATCTCTCAGTATTACTGTATCATAGACAGCACTTACATAATACCGCCGGGACTCTTCATCAGGCAATCGAAATAGCTCCGGTAATCCACCATTTTGCAAATAGTTAATAAACTCGGTCTTGCCTGCATTAGTTTTTCTGACTGCGAGAAACTCGTCGAAGGTAAATGCTGTGATCAAAAACGAAATATATCTGCCCGATAAAAAAGTTGCCAATTCACCGGAGAGTAATTGTGCGTTCGATCCGGTAATGCAAATTCGAATATCCCGGGTATAATCCTGTGAAAGAGCATTCACAGCCTTTTCCCAAGATTCAATATTTTGAATCTCATCGATAAATACATATCCGGTCGTATTTTTTTCGAAACGATCAAAATACTCATGGACAAACAGTAATAAATCATCTGCAGATTGAATAAAATTGTACTCCGAAAACTCCATATTGAGATATAAAGTGTGTTCAGAATCTACCCCTTCATTTATCAAATCGGCAATGAGCTGGCGCATAAGATAACTTTTACCGACACGACGCTGACCAGTTAACACCTTAACCAACCGCGAGTTTTGATACTTCTTTAATCGTGATAAGTATCGCTTTCTGGAAACCCCAAGCTCAGGAATCGATTTCCAGAAATTAAATCGTTCTATTTTTGATAAATATTCAATCATATCTGAATATAATACATTAATTGCACAATCATCAATTATACCTGAATATATTGCATTGATTTCTACCTTTAAAAGATTTTAAATCGTTGGACTCGGTACGCTCAATGCGCGTATTATCAAGACAATCTCAAGAATTAATAATGAATTCCGGAATGAGCTTCTGACATACTTTTGGCACTGAAGCCTAACATACTGTTATTTTTTCCCCTAAAATAATCCGAAACTTTTCTCTTGATTTACGTATAGTGTATTAGTACATTAATACACCAATACGAACGAACACTACATGTCATGCTACACATTAACAGTATTAATTTTGGTTTCCCTGTTCTTAATCTGGGCTTATTTAAAAAACCGCTTCTTTTTGAGAATTTGTCCGTGAATATAGAGCAAAACAAAGTTTACGGACTTTTTGGACTCAACGGTGCCGGAAAAACGACCCTTCTTAATCTGATGGCGGGTCTTCTTTTCCCAAAATCGGGTAGCTGCGTATTTAAGGGCGTCTCTCTACAGGAAAGAGCCCCTTCATCGCTGGATGATTTGTTTTTTGTTCCAGACCAGTTCGACCTTATGGCCGTGAGAGGAAATGATTTTCTGAATCAATACGCCCCGTTTTACTCGCGTTTTAGCAGAGAAGAGTTCGACCGCATTGCCGGTTTGTTCGATCTGTCTTTAGAAGAAAAGCTTACCCATCTTTCTTACGGACAGAAAAAGAAATTTTTGATCGCCTTCGCTTTTGCCACTGGGGCCTCTTTGTTGCTGCTCGATGAGCCTACAAACGGTCTCGATATCCCGTCTAAAAGTCAGTTTAGAAAAGTCTTGGCATCAGCCGACCTCGTAAATCGTAGCGTTATTATCTCAACGCATCAGGTTCGGGATTTGGCCCAAAGCATAGATCATACGCTCATTTTAGATAAAGGAAATATCGTCCTCGATTCAAGCATTTCTACGCTAAGTGAATCGCTTGCATTTAAAACATTGCCCGATTCTCATCCGGATTTGACCAAGTGCATTTATTCTGAACAAGTTCTTGGGGGCTACAAAGCCATCACTACAAAAAACGGCCACGCGGATATGAGCGATCCCGTTGACCTTGAATTACTGTTTAACGCGGCAATAAATGAGCAGGTGAAGCTTAACGAAGCCATTTTGGAGGTACAGGTATGAATACAACAACCACAAAATCAGCTACAGAACCTAACCGCAGCTTATTTTCGATCAGGCGCATACTGCTAATGCTCCGCCACTACGCATTATTGCACCGTACATCGTGGCTTATCGGACTGCTTGTAATCGTTCTGGTACCCATCACCATAATGCTGCTGATCATCATTTTTGTGTCCGATCCATCCGTTTTTATGAATAACCAGAGCAAATCCGGCTGGCTCACAATTTACACCATCGCAGGACTGTTGCTTACCAGCAACCTTTTTATTGACATCCACAAACCGGGCCAATCCTGGTTTACGCTCACCTTGCCGGCGAGTCCGGGTAAAAAATATTGGAGCGCATGGCTTATTTCGGGGCCGATTTATACGATTGTGGCCATGCTGGTTATTTTTGGGCTTTCCATAATTACCGGATTATTCAGAACGGTATTCGACGTCAGCTTCACCCTTTTCAACCCGTTTACAAGCGAGGTGATGCGGCAAATCATGATCTATCACATCTTTCACGCGCTCTTTTTATGGGGTGCCGTTTGGTGGAATAAATTGTCTTTTCTCTACTCTCTGCTTCTTGTGGTGGCAATATTGGCATCAGGAGTTCTGCTCATTTTCCTGAGCGTTCAGGCAATTGAATTCATTTTGCCAGATAATTATCTGATCGACCTCGGTTCACCGTTTTACGAAAGTGGGCTTAGAATAGCTACGAGTCTGCTATGGCTGTTCAGCTGGCTATTTTTCTTGTTTTGGGGTGCCGATTGCTATGCACGAAAGGAGCGATTGTCATGAATTTCAACTCAAATCAGCCTATTTATATACAAATCGCCGATTATTTCTGCGATCAAATTTTAAATCGTAAATGGACGCCCGAGGAGCGAATTCCCTCGGTCCGGGAAATTGCCACCCTTATGGAAGTTAACCCGAATACGGCGATGCGGGCCTATCACGATCTGCAGGAAAAAGGTGTAATTGTACAGCAGCGCGGGGTCGGCTACTTCGCCACCGAAGACGCCTACGAAAAAGTGATGGCACTCAAGCGGGATCAGTTCATTAAAGAAGAACTTCCGATCCTTGCAGAACGCATGAAACAGCTTGGTTACAGCATACAGGATTTAGAAACAAAAATTCTGGAGCTGCAGCATCAAAACGGATCGGAATAGCTCTTCCCCTGCCCTTTTCACCCAAATCAAATTTATTATGAAACTGCATAAAGTATTCTTAGGCCTTGTGGGCCTCTCGATTGCAGGGATTTTTATCCTGCTGGCTATGAGCGTAACAACCATTGAAGACTTAAAAGCCGATGTACACAAATTCGACATTGAGTTTGACCTCAGCGAATCCAATAATGTTAAGATGAAATGTCATAGCGGCTGTGTATGGAAAGAGCTCAGCTTCACTATGCGAGGCTCTACATACGTCTCTTCGTATGGAATGGAAAGCGGATTTCTGTCAAACCAAATCGTTAAAAGCACCGATGGCCCTTTGCTTTTCAGAGTTGAGCGGGATGATGCCGGAAATGGCATTAAGCTGACTTCTGTAATAGGCCCAGAGTGGGAATCTGTTTCGTTTTCTTCCAGTGATGCAAACCATAGATTCGCAGTTACCCAAAGCGGTGTCTCAGGTATCTCTGCAAACAACGCCACACAAAACTAAACTTCCGCAGCTATGGCTATTTTCCCACTTACAGGTTGCTTCCCTACAGGAATAATGTGCGTTTATCTGCTATTTAATCCAGTTACCTCTCAAAATAACGGGCAACCGGAGATTCTAGATGCCACTGAGGCAGAATATAGCCTCGTAACCCATTTTCAAGACAGAGATCTAACGGGTAGTATTGTGGACGCCAAAACGGGCGAAACTGTTCCATTCGCTCATATTTTTGTTATAAATGCAGGTGATGGCACCGCGGCCGACAGGAACGGACGTTTCAGACTAAGGGCTTCTATTTTAACGGGTGATGACATTCGAATTCGAGTAAGCGCCGTGGGTTATGAAACTGCCGAATTTCCTATTGAGGACATTCAAGGCGATGAATCGACTATCTTATTGTCGTTAACACCATTAACTTATGAAAGACAGGCCGCCGTATTAATTGGTGAACGACTTAGGAACAGGAAAATACACAACAGGAGTTTTTGGTGGAATATGGGCTTCAACAGAACAGCAGTTGGCGGACACGGGGCACGATTAAGGGATCATGTTTCACATAGTATTGCCCAGAAAATTGTGCTTGAGGGTTCCGCTCCCGCACGGATAGAAGAGGTTCGTATTCACATTGGTGGTTTCAGTAGTGGTCTCAAAACCCTGCATGAGGAAGAAGATTTTGAGGATCAGAAAAGTATCGAAGTGCAAATAAGATTACGGATTCAAAACTTGGGGGCGGATAATATTCCAGGTGAAATAAGTTTATTACAACAGCAATACATCAAAAAAATAGAGCCAAATTCGGGTTACCTATCCTTTGATTTAAGCGACATGGATGTTTTTGTAGAAGAGGAATCTTTCTTTATTATCCTTGATCTGATTGTGGATGATATAGAAACGTACCACGGTGTTTTTCCTTTGTACTCGGTTATCAATAGCGGAGCAAACCCGATGCTTATGAGTTTTGGAAACACTGATGGATGGGGAACCTATCGCAGGAGTTCGAAGCATGAACTTCTTTATGAAATAACCTATGAATATTGATAGAAGATTTTCAAAAGCTTACCTATAGTATTAAGCTTGCCTGCAAAGAATTTGAGCTTAGGTAAAAAAAGATTACTGAATCAGCGCGTTTTCCTAACCTGACGAGATTTATCCCGAATGCTGATATCGGCTTGTTGTCTGAAAGCACGATAGCATAAATCCTGCAAAACAAAAGTCATAAAATTCAGGTAACCGTCCGGGTTTTGCTTGCCGATATAGTCCATGCTAAGCCCCGGCCAGCCGAATGGATTTTCTTCGTAGCTTTCTTTTTCGATCCCGTCGTCAAGCGCAGAATATAATCGAAATTGTGGCATAGTGAATAGCTCAGAATACCTTACTGGCTTATTCAGGGTTATAAAAGCCGCAAATAGCTGGAAGTCATTCAGATGGCCTGCTCCTTTACCCCTCACAATGGGGTTGAAATCTGCACGTAATCTTTTAAAATATTTTAAACCTTCAGCTGTGTGCTCATAACGGTGGATTGCGGCAAAAAAAAGTGCCACAGACATAACGATCATCATTACAAAACCCAGCCCAGACAATAATGTTGCCAAGTGATAACCCACCAGAATCCCCAATACATTTACAACTACAGGAAACCTGCGGCTCGTAAAAAGAGAGAAGCCATTTTGAAGATCATCGAAGTAGCTCTCCCGGAATTCCTTACCCATTTCCTGTAATAAACCGGCAATTTTCTTTCTTTGATCATGGGTGATTTCACCACTTTCCTGCATTTTTTTGAGCATGGTTTTATTGGGGAAAAGATTCTGAACTGAAATTGCTTTTCCTCCAGACCTTTTTTGAATATATGTTAAAAGGACTTGTTGCCAGGGACGCAGATCATCAGTTTTATTTTCAGTTCCGCTGTAAATCTCAACCGGCGTAATCTTAAATTGAACCATTTGGATTAGTTCACTTATTTCGTCTGGCATGAGATTTCGGGAAGAATTTCCGGTAAATAAGGCAACCGCCCTCCTGCCTTTTACAAGATCAGAACCAATATTAAATTGGATTTTAATATGCCCACTTCGTGCAAGATCAAAGAGTGTTAACCCTGCAAGACGCATCACCTTATTTTTGGGTTGGAGTGCTAAGGCATTATAAAGCGTTGCTACTACAGCAAGCGGCAAATGTGAATAATCTGAATCTCGTTCTGTAGCAGCTGCCTTACCACGAATGCGTATTTTCCGGATGAAGCGGGAAAAGGCCGTAAATATACTCAGGAAAAGCAAAACCGCACCCAAAAGGTGCCAATAGAAAAATGTACCACTCGCCGTTCTCCGACCTTGGGGCTCTAATGTATATCGCTTTAGCCAAAGATCCTTTTCCCGCATAAAGGCTTCTGAGTTCAGCTGTTTACCGGCGATTATTGGCGCATCAGCTACAGCATCTGCATCTACTAAAGCCCGAACACGAAGCAGGTCCGAATTTTCGAGACGTACCGGCGCAAGCTCTATGATGCCGATGTTATCATCAATTTCAAGCTTAAGGCGAATATCGCCGGGTGACGGATGAACATAAGCCTGAAGCAAGCTACCGGTATATTCGGCAAACCGAAGCCGAAATGAGATTTCTCTTTCCGTCAGATCCGGCCTTCGGTTTACTTCCTGACTGCTAAGTGAATTAATAATCCCGCCCGAAAAACCGTGATCCATGCTTGAGAGAATTCCGTCTCCCGACCTCAAAAACAACGGCTCTAATTGATAGCTGACATCCAAAGTAAATACATCTTCTGACCCCAAATCAACAGACTCAAGCACAACATAGATAGTCAAAAACTCCTCTTTATTGTGCACATAGAAAACACCTGACTCGACTCGGCGCTCCGTCCAAATATAATTCTCTGGCACTGTTTTTAGCTCGTCTAATTGCTCGCCGTCTAAACTTACTATCAGATTATGAAGCGACTTTCCTCTATGCTTAATGTCTGCTGTTAAGTGTGAGCTCGGACTACCAACGAGAAATGTTCTGCTCTCGGAAACAGATAAGGAACCGTCTCTGTTCACGGTTACCTCAACATGTTTATTAAGCGCCTTAAACTGCCTGGGATACATTCCGAAGGCTTCAGAAAATACGGGCAAATAAGGGGTTGACAGCGTAACCAACACTGCGACAAAAGTGGTTATTATAATATCCCTAAAGCTCAGGCATACAGAGTTCTTCTTTACCTTAGATCGCATATTTTTTATTGTATTAAGGATGATGTGCGTAGAAAAAGTTGAACAAAACGTTATTTAATACAGGATTTACTCTGTTAGAAGGATTCACACAGCGTTCAAAACTATTCCTATATGCGTAAACCACTCAAATTTGATTCAATACAATAAGTCTTTATATAACCGCTAATTTGCCCGTCTTCTGCCTTGTATAAAAATTAAAAATTCTATTATATAGTCTAATTGAGAATTAGTGGAATTTGACAAATCTATCAAGTTCTATTAGATTAGGGCTTTAAAACATCAATTACTGATAAAGTGATCGAATTTGTTTGAGTGATTTTGGAGATAAGTACAAACTTTTGGTAACCGAGGGTATGAGCAGGGCTTCGTATTTTTAACTTTGGGTGGTGTAAACCGGAGCAAAGGTCAAACTATATTTATTGAAGGATTCCAATTCTTTTAAGAAAAGGGAAACAGTGCTATTTGGCACTGCATAATCAGTATAGAAAAAGGCCATCAAGTTTAAAAATCCACATATTCATGCGGTTCTTAATTAAGAAATAATGCTTAATATTGATGTAAGCAAGCGTTAGAAAACTTGATAAGAGCTTTTCTTATGCCTCTTCACAAATCACAGAGCTATTGTATGATGATTGCACAATTTAGCGCTTTGCATCCATCAGTTAGTTAAATAACCTGTTCAGTTTGTGCATGTGTGGTTCCTAACAATATGTAAAAAATTTGATAGACTATGAGCCAGAGAAATTTAACTTTCAAACATTTTATGAAAATCCTATTGCTCGTCTTTGCAATTCTTTTTGTCTCAGCAAATGAATTATTTGCTGTTAATGCTACCATTTCACAGGCAGATAATGAGCGTTCATCCTCCAATACGGTCATTTCCGGAAGCTTGAGCGCGGTAGATTTTTCTTTTTTTGATTCAGATCAGAACCTGAACTATCTCTTCGATGGTATACTTTACGGTGTTTCCTTAGGAGCAGGTAACGGACCTGGTATTTTCTTTCGTTATGGTACTGATACAGTTCAGTTTGGTAATCTTTCTTCCGATGTAAGATTGATTCACGCAGGCGGTAATCTGGGTGGTAACCAGCCTGTACTATCGAGTTTAACAGGTCGGCATTTACTTCTTTATGTACCAATTCGAGCATATCTGAATTATTTCAACCACAAATACTATTTAAACAGCCAAGATCAGCTCGTTGTCTTCGGATCAGAAGCCAGCACTCTTAATATGGGATCTGGATCGATTGGAGCGGGCGCAGGTGCTCGATTAAATATCTTGGGTATAGAGGCAGATCTTTTTCTAACCCGCAGTCTGGGCGCAAATGTTCAGTTTAACGACTCAGATCAGTTTACCGGTGCTTTTGTACAGGATGATGCACGTCTTATGGTAACGCTCCCGGCTATACTTACAAAAGCCAGGCTAACCGCATCATACGGATACAGATCCATGGATCTTAACCACGAAACATTTCCAGGTTTTTCCGATATGCTTGGGCGAGCTGATGTTTTCGAATCTTCTGTTCAGTCTCACACTGTATCTCTTGGCCTTCGCTTCTAATTGCCTTTTATTTCAGTAATTTAGTAAGACTATTTATCTTTACTTCTTCTGTTAAAATAAAAAAGGAAATGGCTTTACTCTATGTGATGGCCATTTCCTTTTTTCATTACAAATTAAAATTCGAAAACCTAATTTGTCCAGCTCATATTTGTACGATCAATGTCTGGGAAGTGACGTTCAGGATCAATTTCAACTTGCGTAATATTACTGTAAGGCAGGTGTATTTCCATAGTTCTGTTCCCCCGCAGCCAGTGTTCCACTTCCACACGCTCCATCTTTTTCTCACCGTCGCTTAGAGTAAATTGCAGCAATACCGGCATGGGAACATTGCCACGATCTTGAATAGTCACTATAGTGTGGCCGTTATCTTCCCGAACACTTTTCACCGACTGATTAAGTGTCCATTTTTCGTAATACCAGGCGCGCCAAAACCAGCTTAGGTCTTTCCCGCTAACTCTTTCAAAAATATTGAACATATCCCAGGGGTACATCTGCTTAAATGCCCATTCATCGACTATGGTTCGATAAGCATCCCAGAAAACATCTTCGCCAATTACTTCACGTAATGCTACCAGTATCGAAGCCGGCTTGGGATATGAAGCAACCCGATAGGCATTTGTAGAATAGTGAAAATCGGACCAGCGCATAAGCTCGCCCTCGCGCCCGGTTCTTGCAAAATTAATATAACCAGCCTGTGTTCCCGCATGCTTGTCTACATGAGGAAACCGGTTTTTACGGGCTTCATCAGTAGCGAATACGGTATTACCCTCGTCAATCCAGGTGTATATTCGCTCGTTTGTGCTTACGATTAATGGAAACCACATATGCGCAAGCTCATGTGCCGTAACGCTATACAATGCCATCGCACCACGCTGATTATAATCTCCCATTAGTGTCATCATCGGGTATTCCATGCCGCCACCAATAATATTGGCCCCTTCTACAGAGGTCATGTGTGGCCAAGGGTAAGGAAACCCGGTCATTTCAGACAAAAAAGTAATTGCGTGCGCATTATACTCTGCAACTTCTCTCCAGAGCGGTGCTGCCTCTCTGTAAAACGCATTCATCAGGCTGTAATTCATTTGGCCGTCGCCATTGAGATCCCCAACCGAAGTTCGGCGTGCATCCCAAAAAGATTTTCTTGTCGCGCTTACGGCAACATCACGCACATTTTCAGAAGCAAATTTCCAGGTATGTGTTCCATTTTGGGATTCAGCCGTAGCATTTTGTCTGAAGTCTTCTTTTTTAATTACATGAATTACTTCATCGCTGTTTTTTGCTTGCAAATAGCGATCATAGACATGTGCGGCGAGGGTTTCCTGTGGATTCAAAAACTCTCCTGTTGCCATCACAACCCAGTCGTCGGGCATGGTGATGTTTAAATTGTAGTCTGCAAAGCCGTGATAAAACTCAGCATTACCCAAGAAAGGTTCTGTGAACCAACCATACACATCATCAAACACGCTAAACTGAGGATACCAATAACCAAGAAAGAACAGGTCGTCGTCCCAGCCATTACGTCCGGAAGCGCCCCGCTGAGGTATTTTTGCGGTCCAACGAAGCTCTACAACCACAGAATCGCCGCTAACAACCGAAGACCCAGGGTAAATAATCAGCCGCGTGCCATCTACATTATATGCATTATTTCTGCGGTCGCTTCTCTGTAATTCCTGTCCATTAACCGACAAATATGTGATTTCCTTTCCACCGGTAATTTGCTGAGAACGGGCCCTAACCACTCCTTTTTTGTGCACATTAAGCGCCAGCTCCATGTGCAGCGTGTTAAGAATTTCCGGAGAATTATTAAAGTACACTGCCTGCATATGCCCTTCCAAAAGTTTGGATTTTGGATCAAGCTCTGCGTTGATGTCATATCGGGCATAGTTTTGCCAGAAAGAATCGCCCGGCGAACCATCGGCGGTACGTGTTCCGTTTTCGAGGGCTCTCAAAAACTCTTCGGGAATATCAATGGGATAAGGAATTGGTCTTTCGCTATGTATTTCCATTCCGGAAATAGCAGGGTCGGATTTCGAGCTCGCTTTTTCGGAAGTAGTACACCCCGACAAAAGCGCTATTGTAGGCAGAGTAAATAAAATCAGATACAGAAATTGAGGCAGTTTAAACATGAATTCGTTTTATGAGGATGAGTTCTGGATTTACCTATAAAATAACTAAGGAAGTGCTTTAAATACCAATCTAGATGTATAAGCTATAGTATAGAGCGTTTTATGGTTCATTTACTCCTTTAATTGCAACTCTCAGCTTTGTTAGAGTCAATTAAAACTATTTTTCCAACATACAAATTTTGAAAAGGGAAAACATTTTTTGAATAAGGATCCAATCTACCTTCGAGTTGAATAAACAAACTATCTCCTTGTCGTGAATTTTCCGGCCAAATTTGATTCCATCTGTAATCTACTGGCCATACCGGGCTATATATATTGCCGCTACATGTTCGTATAAAAACACCATGCATAGCCAGTATTAGGTAACCTTGATAGCTTTCATATTCAGAAGGACTGACTTTCCACGGAATGTTTGAAGGAGTAAGACAATCAGATTTACTTACTTCAATAGAGAAGTCGGTTATAATCTGAGTATTGGATCCAAATTGCACCAATTCGCTGGAGGCAATATCATCTCCGCAAACACGGACATACATTCTTGTTCGCGAATACGTTTTTAACACTTCAAATTTGAAATTTCCAAGGCTATCCGTTACAGCTCCTACTTGTGTGCCATACAACCAGACCTGAGCATTCTTGATAGGTTGATTTGATTGACGATCATATACAATTCCTTCTACCGTATAATTTTTCTGAGCGTGCGCACTCAAAGAAAAGAAGAATATATATATAGCCAGAAAGAGTAGATTTTTTGAATCCATGGCCATAAAATTTAGCTGAATTCTGATTAATATATTATTTCAATGCTTTTTTTTCATCATAAGAAAAGAATTTTTATTAAGCCACTACCCTACTACTTAACCAAAGTCATCTTACGACTGTGCTGCATCCCATTTGTGGATAGCCGGTAAATATAAATGCCGCTTGCCAATGCGGAGGCATCAAACTGTATTCTGTGAACTCCGGCTTCTTTACTGCGATCTGCAAGCGTTGTGATGAGCTGCCCCTGCATATTGAAAACTTGTAGTAAAACGGGGCTGCTTTCCGGCAGAGCAAAGGAAATCGTGGTGGTTGGATTAAACGGATTGGGATAATTTTGATCAAGTTTTATCTCGGTTGGAAATTCTCCGGGTTCGTTCCCGGCTGAGCTCCCGCCTATTACAGTAAGTACACCGCTTATATTTTCACTTCCGTCCCAAAAACCTCCGCCATCGGCACTGAATCCTCCATATACAAATTCTTTATCTGTAAACTGAAAGCGTGCTGCATAATAATAAATGCCCGGCTCAAAATCAGCTTCCTGCGTTAGTACATAGCGGTGCAAATTGTTAGTGGCTTCGCTAAAGTCGGAGGCAATCCACGCAGAGGAAGGCCAGCTCGCCGGATTTGTGTTTTCTGAACTGAATCCAATCCAGGCCGATATTTGGGGAGATGGCGAGTTACTGTCTGTAAATAAGTCTATCTGAACAGCACTGCCCACGCTAAACTCTTTGTTTTCGTGCACTTCTAGCTCGCCGGGGCCTTCCAAAAGCGCCAGCTGATATATTGAGGCGCGATCACCAAAAAACACCGGCAGAAGCTCTATACCTTGATTTGCCGGCGGAAGAATAAGCTCCCGGTCTTCATCCAGAATTTCAAAGCCATCATTCGGAAGCACGCGCTCATCTCCCGAAACAATGCGATACCGGAACTGCTCTGCCGCACCTGCATCGCCCGGAAGTGAAAGTGTAGTCGCATAGAATTGATCACCAATTGCCTGAAGTTCATTTAAGTTGCTCCAGTCATTAAACGAGCCGTATACAAAAAGCTGATCACCTGAATCCGGCTGCCAGAAACCAAGATCTTTCTGAACCGCCATATTCACGGTAAATGTAACATCTCGAAATGGATCGTCTTCACCTAAATTGCTAAAAAAGACCGTTGGCAAAATCTGCTGTTCACTAATCGGACCAAGTTCTAAAATACGGTTCCCATTTTCTCCGGGACCCGTATCATCACTTTCCCAGAAAACAGTGCTTCCCCGCACAAAAATAAATTTATACTCAAGCTCATCTGCCGGTTCGCCTTCAACCTGAAAAGTGCCTTCATAAACTCCGCTCGATCCGGTTTGGCTAAGATTAAACACCGAACCACTTGTAGTGCTCCATTCGTTAAATGCTCCGGCTACCCGAACTAAGTCTGTATCCGGGTTAAAATTGCCCGCATTTTCCTGAACATTCATGTTAACTGAAAACCGTACAGGTCTAACGGCTTCAAGAGGCTCAACCACCACAAGAACGCTTTCCGGAAAAATAGTATCAAGAGGCTCTCCATTTTGATCTCGCACGTCCGGATTTTCGAAGGTGAAGATATTTTCCGTACCAGATGCATCTGCCAGCACATTAAATTGCAGAATTAGCAATGTTCCGGCACCGCTTGCGGCATCACCAATAGAAACAGCCGACGCACCCACCCTACCGGGGCTTATAAGATCGGCAATGGATAAATCCAGCAGGCTTCCCGGCTGAGAACCGGCTAAGGAAAATGCCGAAGAGCTGAATATGATTTCAGTACCCAGAAAGAAAAGTCCGTCCGCTTCATCAGTTTCCAGACGTATTTCAATAACATCACCAACATTTATTTCATCTGCAGATAGAGTGGCCTCGATATTAACCTGAGCTACTCCAGCGTTTGGAATAAGGAAGCTAAAGAGGAAAACGCATATGATAAGCGTTAGTTTTTCTTTTCCATTAAACGAGAATACAAATGGTCGATTCGGGCATAAAATCTTCATAGTTTCCGGGTTTGTTCTTATTTGAATTTTCCTTTTCTCACCAGCTCGATATATTTAACTGGCCATGTTAATTAAGTCTTTTTCAAAATTGTGCGTGTGTGTGTAAAGCGAACTATAATTAAAATTTAATGGATACAACCCATTTTAAAGATCATTTAGAGAATTAACTAAAATCGGGATTCGCTTAATACACACAATTTTTCCCCTATAAATTCGGAACTGCAGATAACAAGGTAAATGTAAGCGCTTCCAATCTACATAAGATGCGTAAATTTTACAATATGTTTCACAAATGATTTCTTCTGCCCTTCAACAGCCGATAAAAAATTCATAAACAACGATAGATTTCACAAAATCATAATGTATTCTGAAACATTCACTTGCGCTATTTCGTCTTATGGTAGGTGCTCAAAACCTTTTTTTATCGTTAATGATGATTGGTAAAAAAAGCAGAGCTAAGCAGACTTCTGTATCCGGAATTTTATTTTGACCCTAAGAAGAAGGGTTAGAGCACTCCGTTCACAAAGCCTTCTTATAGCTAATATCAAATCTTTAATTAATTATTTAAGCTATGAAATCGACTCTACCATCGGCCTTCCTGTTTCTCTTTATGGTCTTAGGCAATTCTGCCATATTCGCCGCTGACCGTGGCGAGCCTTTCGAAACAAAAGTTTTTTCGATTGATGGCCCGGCTGATCTATTTCTTTCCACTTCGGGTGGGAGTCTCAGGGTTGAAAAATCTGCCAATCATAATGAGCTTACCCTCGAAGTTTATGTGATGCGCGGCCGCGAACGCATTACACCCGGAACAGATATTTCTAATCAAATTGAAATTGAGTTTGAGCAAGTTGGCAACAGTATAAAAGCCATTGCAAAAACGGCACGTGGCTTAAGTCGATCGAACTTAAACGTATCTTTTACGGTATATGCACCTGAACAAACTTCAACAAACCTGACTACGAGCGGAGGCTCAATTCGGGTTGCTGGTCTAAATGGAGATCAGCGCACTATTACAAGTGGGGGCTCAATAAACATTAGTACTGTAGAAGGAAATATTGAGGCACAAACTTCGGGTGGAAGCATCCGTTTAGAGCAAATAAAGGGAGATATAAATGGCTCCACCAGTGGTGGTTCTATTACGGCTGAACAAACCTCCGGCGAACTCAAACTAACCACTTCCGGAGGAAGCATTCGACTAGCCGAAGTATCGGGCAACGTGCAAGCTACTACAAGTGGCGGCAGTATTCGTGCGGGCATTAGAGAGACACATGACTTTTTGCAACTTACTACGAGCGGTGGCAGCATTCGGGTTACGCTACCTTTAGGTCTTGCGCATAGCTCCTCAGGAATTAGCATCGACGCCAGAGGATCAAGAGTTCAGATAAGCGGAGACGATCCTGATCTTTTTGTGGGGCAAAAAACCAGAAATCGTGTTTCCGGCAGCTATGGTGACGGATCACTAAATGCTGTTTTCCGAACGAACGGCGGAAATGTAAACATACAGTTTGAATAGCATTTTTGTATTGGCCCATCTCCGAAACAGACCGCCAATCAACAAAAAGACCCCAAATTAGACTCATTAAAGTATCTAATTTCTGAACTGATAAACTAATCTCTGATGATTTCATTAGAGGTTTCTCAGTGCTCTTTATTCGGTCGCTGGTCAACTCAACAGATATCATTCACAACTAAAATCGAAGTACTGAAGTCTTATTTTCTTTTCACTCTTACATTTTCAAAAAACTTCAATAAGCTTCATAAATCCTGATATGGAACAGGAAAAGTTAAGTATTTTAGAAAGATTTCTAATTAAATATATAGAAACAAACCCTGCGGACTAAAATACTTCACCAATAATCCAAAATTAATGAAGCAAACATCACCATTTCTTTTATTTCTTTTTGCCTTCTCTGTTCTTTTATTTTCCTGTGCAGGTACTTCTGCGAACTCTACGACAGAAAATCCTCAACAGGAAATCAGTGCTGCTCAGAATCTGCGAGTGTCTGCAAACGAACAATCTCTTGGGCTGAGTCCCGAAAAAATGATGCAACTTGGCCGCTTAAGCAATCCCGTTGTTTCTCCAGATGGCGCTTCAGTTTTGTTTACCGTAACCTATATGTCGGTAGAAGAAAACAGCGGCACTACTCACATTTACAGACGTGACCTGGGCTCAGATACCATTACCAAGCTTACCAATGGAGCATCGGCCAGCTCTCCCATTTGGCGCCCCGACGGGAACAAAATTGGATTTATAAAAGCCGGTTCTTTTTGGGAGATGAACCCCGATGGCACCAACGCAACTGCAGTTGGTGGTCTACCTTCCGGCATAATGTTTGTTCAGTACAGTCCCGACGGCAGACACCTTTCATTTGTTCGCAATATTCAGGTAGAGCCAAAAACATCCGACCTATATCCGGAATATCCCAAGGCTGAGGTGAGAATCATTGATGAACTTTTGTACCGGCACTGGGATACCTGGCACGATGGTACCTACCGGCACCTGCATATCGCGCCTTACTCAGACGGCCGGATAACCGGCGACATCATGAACATTATGGAAGGTCAACCTTTCGACACCCCGCTAAAACCCTTTGGTGGAAGTTCGCAAATTAGCTGGCATCCTTCCGGGTATCAGATTGCTTACACATCAAAGAAAATGTCGCGTACCGAAGCGGCCTACAGCACCAATTCCGATATTTATCTTTATGATTTGAGCACAGGCGAAACCAGAAACCTTACCAGCCCAAATCCCGGCTACGATTTTTATCCCGTGTTTAGTCCGGATGGAATGAGTATGATCTGGAACCAAATGGTAACTCCCCGCTACGAGTCGGATAGATACAGATTGATGGAAATGCATCTCGAAAGCGGCAATATACGCGAGCTAAGCCAGGGTTTCGACGGTAATATGAATCAGGCTCGTTACAGCAAGAATGGAAACTACATTTATTTTGCAAGCGGCACCGAAGCTACTGTTCAAATATTTGAGCTGAATATGCTTGCCCGATCAGCAGTTCCCCCGGTTCGTCAAATAACTAGCGGAACACACGACATTACAGGATTTGATGAAGGCCTTTACCGCGGAGAACCCGTATTGGTTAGCGGCCTGATGTCTATGTCCACACCGGTAGAACTTTACACCGTGCAGCTGGAAAACGGTGACCTAAACAGATTTACACACTTCAACGATGAAATCTTATCGGGTCTTACACTTGGTGAAGTAACGCAGCGTTGGGTAGAAACTACCGACGGTAAGCAGATGCTGGTTTGGGTTATTTTACCACCGGACTTCGACGAATCCCAAAGCTATCCGGCGCTACTTTATGCGCAGGGCGGACCTCAGGGAACGGTATCTCAGTTCTTTTCCTATCGCTGGAACTTTCAGGTAATGGCAAATGCCGGCTACGTAGTAGTAGCGCCAAATCGTCGCGGACTCCCATCCTTTGGCGAAGAATGGAATCGTCAGATTAGCGGCGACTGGGGCGGACAAGCCATGCAGGATCTTTTAAGCGCCATCGATAACGTGAAGGAAGAAACCTGGGTAGATGAAGAGCGACTTGGGGCTGTAGGCGCAAGTTTTGGCGGCTACTCTGTTTTCTGGATGGCCGGAAATCATGAAGGACGCTTCAGCGCGTTTATTTCTCATGCGGGTGTATTTCACCTTGAGGCCATGTATGGCACCACCGAAGAAATGTTTTTTGTTAATTTCGATTTAGACGGCTCCTATTGGGAAACACCAAGACCAGTGAGCTACGACAAACATTCACCACATCTGTATGTGCAAAACTGGGATACACCCATTTTAATGATACACGGCGAACGGGACTATCGTGTGCCAGTAACCGAAAGTTTTCAGGCATTTACCGTAGCGCAGCGAATGGGTATCGACAGCAGAATGGTACTTTTCCCCAATGAAAACCACTGGATATTAAGTCCGCAGAACAGTCTGCTCTGGCATCGCGAATTTTACGACTGGCTGGATAAATATCTCAAATAGCGTTGAAATATTTATTAAAATTTTTAAACTCAAAAAAGGGAATCAGCTGCTTGCTGATTCCCTTTTTTTACGTCTGCTTAACCAAGCAGCATTTTGAATAAAAGCTACGATTAAAATTATTTAGTCCCTATTTAACAAGCATCATTTTACGGGTAAGTGTTTCAGAGCTGTTTCCTTCACCTGCTAGCTGCAATCTGTAGATATACATTCCGCTTGAAAGTCTGGTTCCATCAAAATTGGCGGTATGCATACCGGCCTGCATATCCTGATTAACGAGAACGGCAACAAGCTGACCAAGCATATTATAGACGGTAAGCTGCACAGACGCGGCTTCCGGAAGTGAATAGGTAATTCGGGTTACTGGGTTAAACGGATTAGGATAATTCTGTGAAAGGCTAACAGCTTCAGGAAGCTCAGTACCGGTTTCGGTACTTGTAGGAGTTGCCGTAACTTGCAGAATAAATCTTGGGTCCGGCGAAGATGCCAAAGCAACTCCCCCCGGGTGTAAATGTGCAGCCCATTCCAGCGGATCGGTTATTCCTTCACCATTTTCTGATGTCATTTTAACGGTTTCGGTTTCTTCCACGAAAATAGAAAATCTCATCCCTTCAGATACTGAAACTGACTCACCGGTTTTTGTATCGCTTAATATGGCTTCAAAACCCTCAGGTAAATTCATTTCTTTCAGGAAGACATCCATTTCCCCCGCGATTGTAGATGAAATATAAACCGGTAGCTCAATAGAGTAGGAACTACTGCGCTCGAGGTGAATGGACGACAATCTATATGGAGAATCCAGCTTTGTTTTCATATATATGTGCAGAAAATCGGGCGTTAATGACGGCAGTCGCTTGACATCGTATCTATGAGGGTTTTCGCTTTTATAATCATCAAAAACCACCGAGAAATCAGTTAAGCGATCAGCAGATTCAAAACCAATTTGCAGCCATTCTGTTTCCGGCCCTTCAGACAACAAATCAGGATCGGCGAGACTCTCATCGGTTTCTTCGAACGTTAATTCTGCGCCATCCGACAGAGCTTCAACCCAAAATGCCTGAAACGGAGCAATTTCTCCATCCCATCCACCACCAACACCGGTATGGATATAGTCTGCCCCACCAGGTCGGTTGGCATCCCATACATAAGCGCTTAGCGAAATAGAAGGGTTGGAAATAGCAACTAAATTCCAGCTGATAGGGAAAGGATAAGGGTTCGATACAATATGCCAGCCGGAATTATCAGGATCTACCAAGCCCGTCGTGCGGGTAAGAGTTCTTGTAACAGTACCCGAATGCGGGGTTCCGTTTGTAGAAATAACTTTGGGAAAACCGTTTGGATCACCATCGTAGTTTGTATCATCATAAACATAAACGATAAAGCCATTCGCTGCAGAGCTAAGCACGCTGTTACTGCTTGTACCAACTATATTCGAAATATTATCGGGTGCTTCAAAACTTTCATCCGATTCGCTGTACCAAAGTACATTCGGAAGACCATTTTCTGTAGATGCGCCGGCAAATCCTTGTGTCCAAACTTTTTCGAGCAGTTGGCCATAAGTTGTAAAAGCACCGGGAGAGCCGAGCATGCGCCAGCCTTCTTCGGGACCCGGAATCTCTGCCGTAAGTATTAATCCGGGAAGCGTCGATTCCGTAGCCAGCTGAAGAAAAGGATACGACAATCCTTCAATTATTGCCCACTGACCAGTTCCGGGACTAAAATCCCAACCGGCTGCGACAAAAGTTGCTTCCAACTGCAGCAATTCTGTTTGCAGCCCTGTACCACCATCGCTATCATTTGTGGTAGTTGTTTCTGTATCCCAAAAACTTCCCAAGACTAAAGAACCTCCTAAATTATCTATAACTACCCCGCCTCTAATGGCCGCGACTTCGTCTATTAACCCGTAAGCATAGGTGTTTTGAATAGTAGCTATAGCTCCATTATCGGATTCATTAGCAACCGAAATTCCAGCTGCAGCTAAGTTTGCTGTTAAGGTTACACCTGTGTACGAGTTTAAGATCAGGCCTTCATTTATTGCAGAAATTCCTCCAACAATTTGGCCTGAAATTTGACCACTAACAAAGATGTTTTGAATTGTACCCTTATTTAAATAGGCAACTCCGCCAATGGTAGTTGCCGAAAAGTCTACAGCTTCAAAACCAACATTAGACACTGCTCCGCTTTCTTCAATTTCACTAAAAAAACCTGCTCCGGTATTGGGCTGATTCATAAATAATCCCTTTATGAGAAAACCATTCCCATCAAAATTACCAGAAAAGCCAGTTGATCCGGACATAAGCCCTACAGACTGAGGTGAACTATCATTATCTGAACCAATAGGCAACCAACCCTGGCCATTATTATAAAAATCTCCACTTTCTTCAAAATCGGCTGCATCAAAGATGATGTCATCCCCTAATTCGAAGAATGCATCAAGAGCGAGCCGAATATTATCTAGCTGCTGTGGTGAAGATGCTATAAACGGATCATCTTCCGTACCGCTCCCTTCACTAAAAAACGGGTCGCGAATTCCGGGTATAGCAGAGGGCTGAAGAAAATTTAAATAAGGGTAAGATATTTGCTCCCCGAAGTTAATTCTCCAGTTTACTGTTGGGTCGCTTTCGCTAATGTTCCAGTTGCTTTTTTCGAACGTGCTTATTTGCGTCATAAAGACCGTACTTAGACCAGTTCCAAATTCATTGTTTTCTGTAGCTGGCACTCCGGTTTTGCTTGTATCGTAAAATGCTCCTGTAACGGACGGATTACCCCCATCCGGTACAACTAAGCCTACAATACCGCTAACAGCAGATGAATCTGAAGAAACGGGTCCTGCTGCATACACTTGCTCTACCATTCCAGGAACATTTAACGCCTCAATAGCCTGCAGAGCACCTAATACCCCGCCTCCATACTCGGTTGCAATTACCTCAGCAAGAGAGTATGATAGACCTAAGTTACCAAAATTAGCCCCAACAACACCACCGGCAAACTGTCCTTGTATTTCACCAGTTGTATAGATTCCGTTTACAGAGCCAAAATTAATTCCGATAAAACCTCCTGAAGTTGCACCACCAATTGGGTTGGTAATTCGTATATCTTCTACACCAATAGCTTTTAGAGCACTAAGCCTGTCTACCGCTCCAAAAACACCAAGAGCACCCTCGCGCTGATTAATCCGGACTCCCTGAATTTTAAACCCGGCACCGTCTACGTTTCCCAAAAAACCGCATATAGTATTATCCATTAAGCCGGATCTTTCGACTTCAGCGATTTTTTCTTCAATCAAAGTGGTAACACTACTAAAAGGTCTTTCATTATTTTCACAGGATCCAATGGGCTCCCAACCCTTTCCATCGTTAAAAAAAGCTCCATTGGGCGAGAAATCATTTTCTGTAAAGATAATATCGTTAGCCAGCTCGAACCAGGCGCCACTTCTGTCATAAAAACGAATATTATTAAGATGCTCAGTTGTACTTATGAGAAATGGATCTTCCGGAGTTCCTGTACCCGATTCAAAATCCGGGAGCGTTTGCGCGTGTAATGAAATGCTTCCAGAATACATTAGAGCAGTAAAAAAGAGCAGCATTACGGCATGTTTTGTGGCTTTCATTAGCCTTTGTTTACTCGTGCCGTTTGGGACACGTGGTAATAGTTTAATAGCAATCATAAGTTTGCGATTTGTAGATGAATGATAAATAGGCAGTAGATATTTCCGCCTTATGTTTTCAGGCTCCGTGAGACAAGCTAATTTCAAGCCCGCTTCAGATATATATCTTAAAGCGATACGCCATCACTGAACCTTCTTTTTATGAATAGTTCAGCATCAGTTATCAGCCGGTTATTTGGCAAGTATTTATACCGGCAATGTATAATTGTTAAGGATATGCCTTAAATCGTAGATGATTGATAAATTGATGCTGATTCATTGCAGGAAATCATTTTCAGCTGAACCGGATATAACCACACGATTAAATTTATTATATAATCCGATCTCTATACTTTCTGAAAACAGAAATCTTTTGAGCTGCAATATCTTGGAGTAAAACCGCATAATAGCGAAGAATTACCCACACACGAGATTTATACCACTTGTTTTTTCTAATGCGCAAAAAGTTATTCAAAGGCTCAATCTATTTGACAAAAAATTAATTCATCAAGTTTGGAACACAGGGCAGAATAACATTTGAAGTGCCCGATTTTTCAGTTAGGGGTCATCAGTTAG
>JAIULZ010000055.1 GCA_022565805.1 Balneolales bacterium | reverse complement strand
GGAGGACTCCGCGAAGCAGTCCGGAATCCGGGGATTACAACAAACACAAAAAAGCACGAGCCGGGATGTCCTTAAAATCAAAAATCACCCGAGGGCAGTCAACTAAACACATCAACGTGATAATCTCACATGCTCATAACGGCTATTAACCATACTAAACAGGCTACCAAATTTTAAAGAAGCGCCATCAGAAAGGCATTATCCAAATCGCTTGAATAAATGTGCTTTTCTATAAAAATAAAAGATGTAGCACTACCGAACGTGATTTAAATGGAATGAAGCTTGATTTTTAAAATTTTGATGAAGTTGAGCTAGTCTCCCAATCGTTGAAGTTGATATATTAAGCCGCTTAAACCTGGTTAAGCCAAATTATACGGCAGTTTTACAGCAAGTATTCACAGCATTGCATCAAATAAAAAAAGCCGCTGTCCGGCCATTAATTGGCCGAACAGGGGCTTCATTCAATACTTTTTATATTTTTTTGACGGAAGTCTATTGAATCAGATCGTAGATCCGATATAATCGGGCAAAGATCTTTATTTGATAAGCGTCATTTTTCTGGTGATGACCTCGGCTCTGGTTTCCAGACGGTACAGGTAAATACCGCTGGAAAGAGCGGAAGCATCAAAATAAACCTGATGAGTACCTGCGCTGAAAACACCATCTGCAAGCGTAGAAATATAGCGCCCGTCTACGGTATATACCCGAATGGCAGCAGCATCGCTATGCGGTAAGTGAAATGATATTTGCGTTCCCGGATTAAACGGATTCGGATAATTCTGATATAGCTCGTAGCTCAATGGCAGTTCAGAATCACGGCCAATGGAAGAAGACATCATGGTAGTAAATTCGAATACATCCGACCATTCGCTTACAAAATCACTGCCGAATGTACTGCGCACACGCCAATAGTAGGTAGTGCCTTCCTGAAGCTCGGCTATAGTATAGCTTGTGTTTCCAACCCCTTCTTCTAAAAACTCGGAGGTTGAAAAGTCTGCTGATGTAGATAGCTCAAAATCGTACATGGCAGCACCGGCTGCCTCATTCCAGCTAAAAACCAGATTATCTGCCGGCACATCTGCCGCACCGTTAGCGGGCGAGACAAGAACAGGAGTATCTACAGAATAGTCGGATTGCAACGGCACCATAGCAGACTGCAGAACCGCTAGTGGATCCGCAACCTGCTGTATAAACGCAGTAACCTTGATATTTTCCTCAACCCAGTCGTCGTTCCACTCGGTTTCGGTTTCTAAAACAGTAGTCTCGCCTACCGCAAGTGTAACTGGCAAACCAAATGGCGATGGAGCCATGTTTCTGTGCACAAAATCCTGATTGGTGGTACCATTAGGCGCATTGTACGAAATATTGCGTTCCACTATACCGATTCTCATTTGAATAGAACCAGACTCAGGATGGTTTTCGCTACCCACACGGGTTACACTTGCATAGATTTTAATCATCCCGTCATCCGACCTCATAGCAAACATATCGATCTCATAAGGAGCTGAAACAGACATACGGTTTTGGATTCTGTTAATCCAGCCGGTGGCACCACCGGCAACTATTGAACCATCTACCACGCCGCTGGGCGCAGCATTAATACCGTAGTAAGAGCGTCTGTTATTAACAGGAATCGGATTTTGATGATAAAATATGCAGCCAGCGCCAGGCCATGAGACCGGATATTTAATTACGCTTACTCTGTCTGCAAATTCGTAACTATTCAAAAAACCGCCGAATTGCGCAGCAGCAGGGGCACAAGGCGGGCACGTCGTAGAAGTAAAGATCTCTACCATTACATTTCTGTCGGCCTGCGCATGTGTAAGACTTGCGAAACCACCTATGAACAGCACCGCCAAAACTAATGGTAATACGCTTTTCATTGTTTGTATCAAGCACTTCATTTATTTCTCCTGTTTTGAATGATGCACAGCATATCCTGAATGGAATACTGCAGCGTGTTTTACTATAAACCCGGAATGAGATTAAATCCCGGATAAGAGGAATCGTCTAACCACTTTCCGGAAGGTTTTTACAGGCCTGCTTTAATTTTTCTAATGCAGGACTATGTATCAGAGCTACATACACGATCGCTCTCATGCTTAGCTTTTGGATTATTCTAAGCCGAAGCTTCTTGTAACACAAAGCATGGCATCGAGCCTTATCATAAATTCATTTTGCTATTCTTGTAAATGCGGGATAGCAACAATCAAAAGGTGCTTATAAAGCTAAGGCGTACGCCTTCAAACGCATTTACAAACCGGCAAACTCCGTTAGTACAAACAAAACCACCCCGTTCTTTCCCTACACTACCCATTATGGTGTGCGTATTTCCAATTCGCATAGAGCCTTCAAAGGTATACCACAATTTTTGACCGGAGGGGTCCGTGTCGTCTGTTGTGGTTTCAATTCGAGCGCCAACTGTTAAAGAAGGGGATCGGGTTACCTGAAAAGTGAGCAGCTGATCATAATAACTCTTAGACTGAACCTGAGGATCTGCTTCGTTTAAAACATTTAAATCATCGCTTACAAAACGATGTTCGCTAATAAGCTTTACACTCCAAACCGGCGTAAAAGCGTACTGTATATCTACGAAAAAGGTATTTGAGATTACATCGTTACGAAGATCGAAGGTACCCGGAAAGGGATTATAGGTGTAGAAGGTGCGATTTCTGTGGTTATAGCCCGCTTTTACGTACGAAATAAAATCCGGAAGGAGAAAATCGATATCGGCATAAATCTCCCAAAAGGGGTCGCGCTCCTCATTTAGAGACGGAAGCCAGTTCGGGCCAATATTGCGACGGCTTGCCATAAGCTCGAAGGTCTCCGGATCCAAATCTTTTTGCCAGGCATATTTAACACTTGCCATAGCTAAACTAGCATTTAGCGTAAGAGAAGGCATCGGGCTGTAAAAACTTTCGAGGAAAAAGCCGACTTCATCGTTAAAATTTACCAAGTGTGGATCCCGCGTCATCAGGCTGTACGAATGTTCTTTATGAGCAATGGGCGGGCTCTGAAATGGCGACATTCGGGTATTACGTAGCGGATCCAGGTTTTTAACCGAATGCGGAACTACATCATAGCTGTAATTCTTGTATTCTAAGGTTACTCCATACCCGCGGCCTGTGTGAGAAACAGCCCCGTAGAAACCGGAACCTGAAACGGAATCGGCCACGCTGTTCATGGTAAGCGACCTATGGTTATACCCGGCATTAATTCTTGCCCAGGGGGTACGCACGGTGGCAAAAACTTCCGGAAGAAATACTTTTACGGTGTCAATTTCGGTCCCAAAAAGAGGCAACTCCCCTTCTGCATAAGTATAGGAACCCCCGATGCGCAGAAAGTTAAGCGGACTAAAATCGGCAGCGGCCGATCTTATCCGGTAGTTTTCCTCCCGAATACCGCCCGGATTGTCGAAGGTAAGATGCTCAAGATAATTAACGGAACCCGCCAGCGCCTTTACCCTAAACCAGTCGTTTTCGTACTCGGCACGAACGCCTTCGAGGCTTGTATCGTAGCGAATAACCCTGTCTTCAAAAAGATTAAGAGAAAGACCACGATTATGAAGTGCAAACAAATCGCCGACCCTCACATCCAGCCCATTGCGGCGAAAACCAATAAACCGTCTCCTTAAACCGGAAAAATCTGGTCCGTATTCGGCAGGGTCGCTAAATTCGAGACGAAAACCGATAATCACGTTATCCGCATTGATACGAACATCCGTAAAATTTTCGAAGTATTCGGTATCATTTTTGGTTTCACCCATATTATCCGACTCTGTACCGGATCCGTAATTAACCACATTATTTACAGAAACTCTCACATTATCCTGAGCCTGCAGCTGTACAGAACCCATACAAAGCATGCATACAACAAATAAAGATAAAACGGCTATGCGCATGCTTCTTCCGTAAGGAAAAAGCCTTAAGTAAAAATTAGTCACGATAAAAGATGATAAGCGGTTAATTGAAACAGTTAGCGGGAAAGTAATTCCTGGATTTTCTCTTCAACTTTTTTCTCATCACCCGGTAAAAAACCTGTATCTACCTGCACGATGGTTCCATCCTGAGCAATCATAACCGCATAGGGCAGCGCGCGGCCATTTAGCTGCTCAAAGACCCTTGAGCTTGGGTCTAACAACAACGGCATATCATACCGCTGACTCCTCCAATAAGCCTCCACTCTCGACAGGCTATTGGGAGTATCTGTGTTAATTACAAGAAGCGTAAAGCCTTCCTCACGATATTGATCCCACACAGGTTTTAAAATACGCAGTTTATGCAAACATGGCTGGCACCACATAGCAAAAAAACTAATGTAAACCGGTCCCTTTTCGAGATATTCACTTAACGAATGCCTATCGCCATTTAAATCTTCAAGCGTAAAATCGCTAATTGTGCTGCCCCTCGTTTGAGCCTCAGCTTCAACTGTTGTAAAAAACAAGCAAATGAGAAGAATCGACTTTAAAGCATACAAATGTCTTTTCATTGATATTCAGCTTAAAATTTGAAGAATAAAATGATGGGTTTCATATATAAAGCCAATAGCTTATTTGAAAACCAACTTATGTAATTTTTTGCGGGGCAAATTTTTTCCGGCAGACAGAACCTGAGAGTAAAAATTTTGGGTGCAAATGCAAACATAAATTCATATGTGAGCAGCATAATTGGCATAAGTACTACTAAATGGTAAATACACTATGATACAGAGTGAACTATATCACGTTCTTATATCCATTCACCTACTTTCAATGCTACTAATTAATTGACTTACCTAACCACTTGTTAATTAGATTTTCAGATGCAGTAAGCAACCCTCGACTTGCTGCCTGTTATATATCCAGTACTAAATACTTCGCCCCTGTACTGGATGGTAGAACTTATATGGTGATTGATCATTTTCATGATAAAACATTACTGTAAATACTTCAAACAGTTTTTAACAAAAAATAAATTGGCGCACAGCACTAATTTTCGGCCTCAGAGCAGCCGAAAACAAATTTAACTGGATTCTTGAAATAGTATCGCCATCTGCAACAACAGGATGAGGCTTTACCATAACGAAATAAAAAACCCGAATCCGGTTTTCCACGGAATCGGGTTACTTACCTTATTTAAAATTGATACTTTAAATATTTTACAATTTTGCTTTACACATTACTATTTTTAGACTTTAGCCCATGGCTGTTTGAGGCTGTATACTTATGAAGCCAATAAGTATTGGCAGTATTTCTCGGATTGGTGGTATGGACATAAGCAATTATTTAGATAAGAATCTGACAAAAGCTTCTCTTGAATTATGCAGGAATTATAAATTTGATAAGACCCGTACATTGTAAACTATTCAGATAATCATCACTCTCTTATTGCAAACCTTTAAGTTGCATTAATTGGAATTATAGTTAAATAAGCAAACGTTTTGCTAAACTCTCTGTGAAGTAAAAATCATATGCCAGTGTCAGTGGCATATGATTGCTATCATGCATTTCACATGACGATGGATTGGACTGCATTATCATAAAAAATGGAGGTTTTGTAAATAATTACTTAACCTTCCGGAATCACACATCAACCGTGTTTTGCTTTATTATATAATTTCACTTATTTAAAAGTCGATAGTAATATACTTAAGACAGGCCATATCACACAATACCCATTAAGGGGTATATTGGTTATACCAATGGTTTCATGAGACTTGTTTCACCGGCTGCTCCATGACTTTGCGAGAATACAACCCGCTCTTATTTACAATTAGCGCATATTCTTAACAATTCGGACAGATATGTTTCGCTAAACTACTTAATGAATCTTCTTATGGTGTATTTTTGTTTTTGGTATATTCAATTCTATACTTCAAAGCGAAAAACAGAACTGATCCGTAAATTTACACTTAAATAAACGTTTAAATAATGCTTCAATTGTTATGAAAACGTTCATCCCTTCAAACTCTCCTACAAATGTACCGACGACCACTAATTTTTGTTGAACCTGCAGTTCTTTTTTATGCTACAGACCATGGCTACGCAATCCGTATAGAGGGTGATGGGGCCAATGACGTGTTTACAGCCTCTTTTATAGGAGAGATAGAGTTACCTAAAGAAGGGCCTCAAAATGATATCTTCGGTCAGGATGGGATTACATTCTGGATTGATAAACAGCTTAAATTTACTGATGAGACCGAGCTGAATCTTACGCTCACCAAATCATTTTTCCGGACGAAAATAGAAGCTACGATCAGGAAAAAAACCTCTGTTGCAGGTTTTATGGGCACGAGGGGATGTAACTAAAACTAAGACTGAGTCTACGAATAGTAGCATTAGCATATTACACAAATTCAACACTTACTGGGCAAACAGCAGTAGGTTTTGAGCTAGTTCTTGGGTTTCCAGGCTGGCAAATGAATAATAAACTCTGCGCCGCCGCCCATACGATCTCTTACATTAATTGTGCCGCTATGTTTTTGAACTACACCCTGCGTAATGGCCAAACCTATACCCAAGCCAAATTCACCACCAGCGGTTTTGGTCGTAAAGCTGGAGTCGAAAACCCTGTTTTTAACGGAGTCGGGAATTCCCGGTCCGTTATCGGCTATGCTTACCCAAACTAAATCGCTATCGGAGGCGGTGCCACAGCTAATGAACAGCTTGCCGCGATCTTCCATAGCATCACAGGCGTTAATAATAATATTTGTCCATACCTGATTTAATTCGCCCACATAGCATTTAACCATTGGTATTTCACCCAGATTAAGCTCTACATCCACATCTTTAAGTCGATTTCCGATTATCATAAGTGTTTCACGAATACCCAGCCGGATATCTGCGACTTCTGGTTCACTGTTAGTAGTGCGGCTGTAGCTTTTAAGACTTTTAACCAAATGGCTTATGCGGTCTGTAGAAAGACGCACGCCCGACATAAATACCCCCGACTGAAAACTGTCGAGCAGTAACTGCATGGTTTTAAATTTTTCGGCCTTTATATAGGGCTCAACTTCTGCCAGTAATTCGTCGCTCAACTCTGCCAGCGAACGGTGCACAGAGCGGCTCAGCTTCGGGAACTTCTCCGCAATTCGCTTCATTTTCGCCCGCTGATCGCCACTATTGCGTAATTGACGATTCATACCGGCCTCCAGAAATCGGCGCACAAGCCCGGTATCGGGCAGGGCACTTGCCGCTTCGGTTAAAGCCGGAAGCAGGGCTGCCAAATAATCTACCGAACGCAACAAAGCCGATGCCGGGTTATTTATTTCATGCGCCAGCCCCGCGGTAAGTTCGCCCAAAGTTGCCATTTTCTCCTGATTGATAAGCAGGTTCCGGGTTTTCTCCAGCTCAGAAATAGTATCGAGCAAGGTATTTCTCTCATCCTTAAGCGCTTCAGACAGCTGAGCCACCTCAAGATGTAAATTTACCACCCGGCGGTATCTGTCAGAAAGATTCGAGACAATCAGCTTCTGAATAACCTTGCTAATTATTGGATACGATTCTTCAATTTGATTCAGCGAGGCCTGCCCCACCCGAAGCACGCTCACTCTGGTACTTGCTCGAGCTGTGGTAAAAACGGGTTCGCCGGTCTGGAAAGACAACAGACCCATAAAATCTCCTGGACCCTGTAAATCAATAATTATTTCACGGTCGTTTTCTCTTTTAAACTGCTTTACAGTACCCTCCAGAATTACAAACAATCTGCTGTTCTGCTGGTTTTCCCTCAAAATTATCTCTCCTTCCTGATACTCCTGGAAATGCTGCGAAAGCGTTTCTGAGCCTGGCATCAGGTCAAGAATATATTTTACAAAGGCCTTCTTATCGATAGAACGAGCAGATTTACCCAAATCGATAATAGTTCGGGCGGGCATTACCTCCTCTCTGGTCTTCTTTAAAAAACGGATATAATCGTCGTCGTAGGGCATAATAGCAGGGTTTAAAAAGAAAACAAGGCTGTTGCAGGGATAAGTTTATTTATAAAGAAACTGGTATTAATAATCTGATACCGATCCACGTTTACGAATTTCTTCCTGCAGTTTTTCGGCATTCAGAGCTTCCATATAAGGCAAGAGGTTTTTTTCCTGCTCGATTACGTATGCAGTTAATTCATCGCGGGCGATTTCCAGCAGTTTGCTGGGTTCCCATGGTTTAGCGATGTATCGGTTAAGCCGTGCATGATTTACTGCTTCTATAGTCGCATCCAACCCTGCCTGACCCGTAAGCAAAACCTTTCGGGTGCGGCGGGTAAAGTCGGTCTTTTGCATCTCTATCATTAGGTCAACGCCTTTATCGCCGGGCATAACATGGTCGCAAATCGCAAGGCCTATTTTATCACCCTGTTTTTCTATTTCACTAATTATTTCCCGGGCTTCTTCAGCAGAAACCGCCATTTCGATTGGGAAGAATTCTTCCAGAGCCGAAAGATCGCGAACGATAACATCCAGCACTTCGGGCTCGTCTTCCACGCAAAGGATAAAAATATCTGCCATAAGTCGTTTAATTATATGTTTATTTGATGAAAACCGGGCAAAATCTATGTTCTGCCCATTTTCATAATTTGATTGGTATTTATAACAGGAATAAAGGCCAGAAGAAAACGGCAAAGAAGAGCGCTATAAAGAGCCCGAGTATGCCAATTATACTTCCGATTTTAACCATATCGCCTGTTTTAATATAGCCCGTACTCATTGCGATAGCGTTTGGCGGTGTGGAAATAGGCAGCAGCATAGCCATATTACACGCCATACCAATCATTACCGCAGAAATTACCAGACTAAAACCTTCGCCGGCTATTCCGGATGTGGCCATACTTACGGCCAGCGGAATTAAAAGGGTGGCTGTAACCGTATTCGACAGAAAGTTGGAAAGCATAAGCGCCACAAAGCCAAATACCAGTAACAGTAGAATTTGTGGCAACACATCCCAGCTTATAGATGAAACAAGCCAGACTGCCAGGCCGGTATTTTCCATCGAAAGCCCCAGCGAAATACCCCCGGCAACCAGCCAAAGCACTTCCCAGGGTAAATTACGTATGTCTTCTTTTTCCAGAACACTGCTTACTGTAAGCGCCATTACGGGCAAAAAGGCCACCATGCCGCTTGGTATGCCGTGCTGTGCTTCGGTAACCCAGAGGAGAACCGTAAGCGCAAAAACGCCATACATGAATTTAGCTTTTATAGATCTGTCGAAACTGCTGTCCAGCTTTAGCTTAAATTCGGTTAATGTAGGCGGGTAAAGAATACGCATGAGGCCCCATGCAACCATAAGCAGCACAATTACAAGAGGAACGGCGATCATCATCCAGGTGCCAAAGGCGATGCCAAGGCCCTGCTGGTTAAGCGCAGAAATAACGATAGCGTTGGGAGGAGTTCCAATTGGTGTAGCCATGCCGCCCAGGTTTGCCGCAATCGGTATGGACAACGCCAGCATAATTCTGAATTTATCTTCTTTTGAAACCTGTAGCGCAATTGGTATCGCCACTGTCATCATCATGGCCGTGGTTGCCGTATTGCTCATAAAAGCTGAGAGCACAGCTGTAACCAGCATTAAGCCCAGAATAATAAACATGGGCTTGCTTCCAAAGGGTTTCAAAAGCACGCTTGTGAGGTTTTTATCCAGGTTGTATTTAACGGCTGCGGCGGCCAGCATAAATCCGCCAAGAAACAAGATGATAATCGGATTTGCCAGCGTACCCAAAAATGTAGTATAATTTGCCGGAGTGTAGCCTACAAGTCGGTTTCCTGCATCGGAAACGATAGAAGTGCCGTCTCCAAGCGTTTCGCTTTGCACACGGGTGAAGCCATCTGCGCTCGCAATAATCTCCACGGCAACTCTTTCACTTCTGTTGGTACCCTGATAAAGCCATACGCTACCATCCCTCACGGCCGATTCCGGCACAAGCCACTGCTGCGCTTCGCCCTCCACTGTTTGCACTGTAGCTGGCGTTAAAGATGCATTATTGTACAACGGTCCCTGACTACTTAAAAGCACAATCTGCAGGAAAATAACCAGCATAGACGTAGAATAAATAGGTATGGGCTCCAGCATCCAGAATGATGCCGCTATTAAAAAGATACCCAGCGTAAGATGTCCTGCAAATGATAAACCGTCGAAGTGCACCAGCAGAGGAATTAAAAAGCCGGTTAAGCCAAGCGCTAAACCAACTGCTGTTTTTATCCATGCCGGAAACTCATTTTTTTTATTTCTCATATCCGTTCTGTATTCATTTTTTTGACTTTTAAAGTGTCTGAATTCAGCGTCAATTCTCTTCTGATCACCTTGTAACTATCATATTTACTAATAATAATATGAGATTTTTTACCTCCAGATCAAACCGAACTTACTTAACCGCTTTCTTAATAGACAATACATATTCTAATATGTCTATCCAATTTAAGGTTTAGAAAAGGCATTGTCACATACTATTTTTTAAGGAAGCGTTTCCATCATGTAAAATTTATTTCAGGTATCAGGTATCAGGTATCAGGGCTAAGAAATTAACAATTACCAATGTGGGGTTTTGCTCGGTGCATCATCAAATCGCTGGGGGAACACTTTGTAATGCTGCGTTTACTCTGTGAAACACTACCGACGGTTCCCCGAATAGTCCCCGAATAGTCGGGGCAGGCTGGGGCTGGCGCGTCTATTTGTTCGCTGGACTTTATTTTACTTTCTTGCATCGCTGTTTTCAGATTGATAAATCTTGTTTTCAATTCCGCTTCTCTCCTGCGTATATTCTGCCTTTCTATTTTTTTATCCCGCATTTTGTGCTATGAAACTTTCTGAAGACTCCATTATTTTTCTAATCCAATGCCCGGATCAGCGCGGGCTTGTGGCTTCTATCAGCAATTTTTTCTTCCAGAGAAGCTTTAATATTCTTAGTTGTAAGCAGTATTCGGATTTACTCACGGGTAAATATTTCATGCGGATAGAGCTCTCGCTGAAGGATCTTCGCAGCTCCAGAAAACAACTTGAAGAGGAGTTTACCGATTTTGGCAAGCCGCTTGAGCTAAGCTGGTCGGTTCGCTATACCGACGAATCTCAGAGAATGGCAATTCTGGTTTCTAAAACCTCGCACTGTCTGTACGATCTTCTGCTACGCTGGAAAGAAGATGAAATCCCCTGCGACATCCCCCTGATTATAAGCAATCATCCCAAACTCGAATCTGTTGCCGATCAGTTTAAAATTCCGTTTCACTGTCTTCCCGTTAGTGCCGAAACAAAGCCTGAGCAGGAGGCAGAAATTCGGAAATTGCTAAAAGCTCATCACATAGATTTAGTTGTGTTGGCGCGCTATATGCAGGTGCTTTCTCCAGACTTTGTGCAGGAATATGATGGCCGCATCATAAATATACATCATGCTTTTTTACCCGCATTTCAGGGAGCGAATCCGTATCAGCGGGCGTATGAAAGAGGCGTTAAAATGATAGGGGCTACCGCGCATTATGCTACGGAAGATCTTGATGAGGGTCCCATCATAGAGCAGGATGTACAACGGGTTGTTCATGAGGAAACTCCCGACGAGCTGAAACAAATTGGCCGCGATGTGGAAAGAATCGTGCTTTCGAGAGCGGTTCAGGCTCATCTTGAGCGGAGAATAATTATCTCTGGCAGACGCACTATTATTTTCAAACGATAGAGCCTGCCGATCGTCAATAACATGGATTATTTTACGAGCACCATGGTGCGAGCCTGTACTTCGCCGCCCGCTGTTAGCTGGTAAATATACATGCCGCTGGCAAGACGCGACGCATCGAAAACGGCGGTTTGAAACCCTTGTTCCTGCCGATTATTTACCAGTGTAGCCACACGCTGACCCTGCACATTATACACATCGAGCTGCACATGAGCCGACTGCGGCAACCTGTAGGTGATGGTTGTGGTTGGATTAAACGGGTTGGGATAATTCTGGTTAAGCTGCAGCCTTGCAGGGAGTTCGCCCTGCGAATTATCGGGCGGTAAAGAAACCGAAACCACGTTATCGAGCGAGAGCAGCATCACACTTCGCGCGCTGATTTCAGGAATGATAATACGACCGTCTGACATAATTTCGACCTGAATATCATCACCGGAATATAGCTCTTGTAAATCGTAATAGCCGGGCTCAGTAGCCACGCCTGCGGGCAATACCGGTAAATTTTGCTGTGATCCGCTACCCAAATTTATTACCGTGAGGATGTGCTCAGTATCGGTACTTCTCAAAAAACTGAAGACTTCGTTTGTTGCTACCTGCGCAGGCAAATATGCTCCGGTTCGCAACGCCTGATGCCGGGTGCGCAACTGAATAAGCCTTTTGTAGTGATTAAGTAAAGAGTTGGGGTCTTCCTGCTGCACCGCAACATTCCGGATTTGATAATCGGGGTTTAGGTTTATCCAGGGCGTTCCGGTCGTAAAACCCGC
This sequence comes from Balneolales bacterium, assembly GCA_022565805.1. Lineage (GTDB taxonomy): Bacteria > Bacteroidota > Rhodothermia > Balneolales > Cyclonatronaceae > Cyclonatronum. The sequence continues at coordinate 10,358 of JAIULZ010000055.1, read as the reverse complement.
AGCCGGACCATCGGTCCACTGCATTGGAGTACGAATTTGCGGGTCGGGCTTGGCGCCGGTCATCCCGATTTCTTCGCCGTAATAAATGAAGGGCACGCCAGGCAGCGTAAGATAAATGGAAGCCGCGGCTTTGGCCTGCTCCCAGTTATTGTTGAGCTCGTTCATGACCCGGTTTTGATCATGATTTGTTAAAAAAGTAGCAAACTGCAGATAGTTATAGCTGTTATATACCTTTTGTACCTGATTATAAAGCGGAGCTGCGTTCGCGCTGCGCACTGCGTTTAGCATGGCATAAGAAAGATCGAACTCAAAGGCAAAATCGAGGCGGTTGTTAGTTACATACGGGATGATTTGCTCGGTATTGGTCCAGGCTTCGCCAACCGTTACAGCCTCTGGGTTCTGCTCTTTAACCCGCGCGTTAAACTCTTCCCAGAAAGCGAAGGTCTCGGGCGTGTGCTCCAGAATTTCGCCATCCTCAAAAATGTAGGTTACCGCATCGAGGCGGAAACCATCTACGCCAATATCATTCAGCCAAAAATCTGCGGCTTCAAAAAGCTTTTCTTTTACCGTTTCGTTATGGAAATTCACATCGGGCATGCCACCCCAAAACAGGCCGTAATACCACGAACCGCCCCAGTTATGCCATACCTGCTGCCCCCAAGGGCCGGAATAGCCAGGATCTTGAGGCTTCCAGCGATAATAATCGCGATATCCCGGCACATTATTGCGGGAGTTTATAAACCAGGGATGCTCTCTTGAAGTATGATTGAGAACGTAGTCGATAATTACCCGTATTCCTCTTTCCTGCGCAGCATTCAAAAAGGTTTGAAACTGCTCCATTGTGCCAAAGTCGCTGTTTACCGAGGTATAATCCAGCACATCGTAACCGTGATAGTTTGGAGATTCGTGTATGGGCATCAGCCAGATTCCGGTAATTCCAAGATCTTCACCAGAATCCGGATCACCATCATTCAAATAATCCAGCTTTTCGAGCATACCTTCAAAATCTCCGGTTCCGTCTCCTGAACTATCAAAAAAGCTGCGCACAAAAATTTCATAAAAAACAGTGTCGTTCCACCAGTGCGTTTCTGTAGTTTCGCGCTCTTGAACAACTACAGCAGCGGGAACATAAAGCGTATCTGCAAGCTCTTCGTTTCTGGTGATGAGCCTTACCCCAAAAGTGCCTGTTTCCTCGTAAAATACAACCGGATTCCGATCAGTTGAAACGGCTGGGCTGCCGCCTTCGAACTGCCATTCCCACTCCAGAATTTCGCCACCCGAACGATCTTGAAATGAAACAACCCCATTTTTGAAAATCGAAATACCCTGCGGACTAAAATCAGATACCGGAGGTCCGTCGGGCGGGAGCTCATCGTTATACCAAACACTAATTATATTTGTGCCCGATTGTACTGTATAACTACGATTAGGACCACCACCCGGAAACTCCTCATTTCCATCCCAAAGACCATCGATACGGAATTTAAACTGAAGGTTTTCCCCCGGCTCAAAACCATCAATTGTAACTTCATAAATCAGATCTGCATCTTCGTCGCTAAGTACGCTTTGAGCGCCATCCCAGCCGTTGAAATTACCCGCGACATCTACAAACTGCGAATCCGGATTAAAATTTTCCTGATTTGCCTGATAGCTCATATTCACACGAAACGTAACTTCGGCAGATTGCGCCCATGTTTGCAGTGGCAGTAAAAATAAGAACAGTGCGAGAAATAGAGTTTTTTTATAACACATGCGTTTGAAAAGATTGTGAGCCGGTTTAAGCGTTACCTCGCCTTTGCGGCGTGGCACAATTTAGACGGGGAGGCTTGTTTTTCGTATTGTAAGCGCTTACAATATATAATAAAAGAAGCATATAAACCAGAAAAAAGCTAAGATATTGGGCGGCCGACAATCTGCTTAGCGGCCGAAAACAGAAAACAAGTAGGCTTCACGATCAAACTTTTGCTCCGTAAGATCGGGATTAAACTGCCAGACCATGGCATCGGGATGTCGCGATTTCAGGGTTTCGATAAGGGCATATCCTTCCGACTTTCGCCCGGCGATAAGATGCGCCAGCGCAATATCGACTCCCTTTTGAACATCGCTTGCAGCAACACGACGCGGATTAAAATCTTTTTGGAGCAGCGCTATCGCACGATCGTAATGAGGCGTGGCTTCATCCAGTCCGGAAATTACATCCACCAGCATGGCGTGATAAATCAAATATTCGTAGGCATCGGGCCTGAGCTCGGTTCTGCGCTGAGACATCTCGAGAGCTTCTTCCAGTTTGTCTGTGGCAATGAGAAGCTGAATATAATCGCCTTTGATGCGCATGTTATCGGGAGCAAGCTCGCGGGCTCTTTCAAGCTGTATAATGGCCTCATTTAGGGCAGAAGGCGATACGCGGCCCATCTCGTAATCGTGAAATTTACCCATAGCCTCGTTACTCAGCCGAATCGCCTGCTGCTCAATGGCCGGAATCTCTGCCGACTCTGGCGCCGTAATTACATCTTCTGGCGATACTGCGTCAGCGTCTTTTTCTGTGGGGCCGCAGGAAAAAAGTAAGGTAGCGGCACAAACAAAAGCAGCAAATATTGAAATGGCGGAAGTCTTCTGCATCATTATAATGTGGGTTAAACTAATTCAAAAAAATCAATGTCTCGTTTCGAGTCGAGTCGTTGTGATACTTTAACTTACAGACTGCAAATCGGTTCATTTAATGCCTTCTGTGAGGGTGGCCCGAAATTTTACAGAGTGAATTCAAGGTCGAAAAAATCACTTCATAATAAAAAGAAAAAAGCAAGGGTCACGGCTAAATGTGATTGATAAACCCAACTCTTAGTTGCCTGCCTAATCTATAACATAAATTCAATATTTTGATGAATACTCGATTTCGCCTAAATACTTTTGAGGCCTTTGCTACTTTTACGCTTAACCGCGAAGTTCGGAAATTGCGGTCGTTAAGGGCACAAAGATTAATTTAGTATGATTCGCTTCGCGCCCTTCGCGAAACCCTTCGCCATACTTGTAGTTAACCCTTCTGGATATCTATGAATTCCGGAGCTCATTCTGCCAGTTTAAGTTGATGTTTTTAACTGTGGCAAATTGGGTCCTCGGTCTTTTATGCCCGCGAATCACTCTGTACTATAAGATTTTTTTTCAGAACTTTATTCATTTTCATTAATTGAAGTTTTTCAAAACAGGAAACCACATAGTACCCAAAGTACCGCACAATTTGATAGTAAAGTAAGCTATGGCATAACCATACTTCTCATCATAAATTATTTATTATACATTATTTATTGATAATTGCTAATTGACCACTGCTAACTTCTTTGACCTTAAAAAACGCAAAACCGAAAGCAAACTTTCTGAATACCAGTTTATGAAATATATATTGATGCTAATTATGTCCACCTTCTTATTCATAGTAACAAGTCTCCTGACATATTCGCTTTGGGATTTCGAACAAGATTGGAAGTACACAGCGGCTATAATTAGCGGACCTTTAATCACCGGGTATTTGTGGATGAGAATCCTTTTGATTTACTCAAAAATCCAGCTTGAAGGCGACAGGCTTCATGTTTCGAAACTCTTCTATTCAAGATCCTATGATTTAAAGGATTTAATATGCTGGCATGATGTCAAATTACCTGTGTCTAATGGGTATTGGAAACTGAATCTAACTTTTCCAAACCGTTCTCTTACACTATTCGACCATTCTGATCAGCCAAACTTTGAAATACTTTATCATCATCTTAGAGTTAAGTATGATGATCAATTTATAAAGGCATAAGAAAGAATTTCCTAAGCTTTCATAAACTCATAAATAATATAATTCATCAGGCAGATTAAACGACTTGTTAGATGATAGCTCGATTTCGTCTTAGTGCTTTTGAGGACTTTGGTACTTCTACGCTTAACCGCGAAGTTCGTAAAGTACGGTCGCTAAGGTTGGTGTGGTATGATTCGCTTCGTGTCCTTCGCGACACCCTTCGTTTCCTTCGCGGTTAACCCGGCCGAACACCTAACTTTTCCGGAGCTCATTGTGCCAGTTTGAGTTGGTGATCTATGCTGTGGCAACTTCGGTCCTTGGTCCTTGGTCCTTCGCCTTCGGTCTTCGGTCCTCCGTCCTCCGTCCTCTCTCCTCGATCTAACATCCCAAACTACATATCAAAAAAAGCCGTGCTGCAGAAAATCCACAGCACGGCTTTTTTAGTTTATTTTGTTTGTTACCGCTTAGTTTCTGTTAACGCCCATAAGGAAACGATAGAAATCGCTGTCGGTAGAGAGAATAACGGTGGTTTTTTCGTCCATCGTATTCTCGAAAGCTTCCATCGTTCTGAGAAACTGATATAGTTCGCGGGTCTGACGATTTTGGTTATAGGCTTGCGCGTAGATACGTGTTGCTTCGGCATCGGCACGTCCGCGAATTTCCTGCGCTTCACGACGAGCTTCGGAGCGAATCTGCGCCAAATCGCGCTCTTTATCTCCAATAATGGCGCGAGCTTCTCCCTCACCTTCCGACTTAAACTGATCGGCAATACGATTCCGCTCGGATATCATCCGCTCAAAAACATTCCGCTGTACTTCGTCGGAGTAGTTTATACGCTTAAACCTGAAATCCAGAATCCTGATACCTAAATCGGCAACGCGTTCGTTTGCCCGTTCAAGTACAACAGCTTCGATAGCATCACGTCCTACCGAAATTTCTTCCAGCACGTCGAGTTCTTCCAGAATCTCGTCGGTTACCAAAGATTCGCGGTTAGAGGAGCGTACCAGGTCGAGAAGGGTGTTGCTGGCTACCGCGTTACGTGTTTCACCGTCGAGAATATCATCGAGCCTCGATTGAGCCTGTCTTTCATCTCTGAGACGCAGGAAAAACTGAAGTGGATCCGTTATTTCCCAACGTGCGAATGTATCCACAAAAATAAGGGTTTCATCCCGGTTGATGATCTGATTCGCATCGCCATCCCATTCCAGAAATCGCCTATCGAAATACTGAACCACCTGAATAAAAGGAATTTTAAAGTGCAGGCCGGGCTCGGTTACAGGGTCGCCAACCGGCTTTCCAAACTGCGTAACGATAGCCTGATTCCGCTCATCAACGATAAATGTTGAGTTATAAAACAAGAAGCCAATAAGGGCAAAAACAATAATTATGATCGTATTTCTCATCTTAGTTTCCTCCCCTTAGCTGCTGATCTACGTTTAGCAATGGAAGCACATTGTTTCCTTTTTCGTCTATAATAATCTTGTTGCCCAGTTTAGGTAGTATTTTTTCCATGGTTTCCAGGTATAAACGCTGCCGCGTAACTTCGGGAGCGAGGCGGTATTCTTCATAAATTGAGTTGAATCGTGCGGCATCTCCAAGGGCATCATTCACACGGGTAAATGCGTAACCCTCAGCAACCTGAATAACTTCTCTTGCTTCTCCACGGGCGCGCGGCACCTGACGGTTATACTCCGACTCGGCACGATTAATGAGCGTCTCCCGCTCTTGCTGCGCCTGATTAACTGCATTAAAAGCCGCTTTCACCTGATTTGGCGGATTTACATCCTGAAGCACAATCTGATCGATGCGTATTCCATTCTCATACTCATCGCACATGGCCTGTAGTAACTCTTCTGCCCTTGAGGCAACTTCCTGACGGCCCACGGTGAGCACTTCATTTACTGTTCGGTCTCCCACAATCTTACGAACAACCGATTCCGACATTACACGCAGTGTTTCCTCGGCATTCCGTACCCGAAACAGAAAGTTATACGAATCTACGATACGATACTGCACAACCCATTCTACATCTGCAATATTCAAATCGCCGGTTAACATGTGCGACTCATCTAAATAAGGGGTTTTGCTGTAGGTAGAGCGTTGGCCGGAGGTGGAAACTGTACGAAAGCCAAATTCCTGCTTTAACTGCCGTTGTACAGGTATTTTGTGAATGCGCTCGATCCCAAAAGGCATTATCAGGTTTAGGCCAGGCTGCACAGTTCTGGTAAATTTACCCAGCTGCGTTACCACGCCTTCTTCCTCGGGTGCAACGGTATGCACCGAAGTCCACAAACCCACAATCAGCAACCCGCCAAGCAGAATATAGAGCAGATTATCTTTAATCAGCTCGACCTCAGGTGGCAGGTTCAAGTTCATATTATTTCCTGTTTTCTTACTCATAATTCGTATCCGATATCATTTATTGGTCAATTTTTTATTAAAAGTATTTGATGCCTTAACTTAAAGCTTACAAGCGTGACATGCAGATTTTTCGGTTTTAAATGATACTACAGAAAAACCTTTGGAGAGAGCCATTCTTTTGCCCGGCTATACTCGAGATATCAAACAATAATGTTTCTTCAAAAGCTTGTAGTAAAGGTGCTTTAGAGCACTACAAAATAGAATTCTGCAGAACTGCACGTATTTGAAGGTGAATTCTATGCCTTAAATTTTGGTTTATTTACGGTAAGCTGTTTCACTAGTTTCACATGCTTATAAGAAGCAATCGCATTGCAACAGCAAATTTTCAGGCAATACAAGATGAGGTGTTTTCCTTCTTAGGTACAAATTTCAATATACGCCCTAAATGAATTCGAATTCATCATGTTTTCATTCTTTATTGTCAATTTAGCAATGCAGTATTTTTAAATAAAAGGCTAGTTAAAATCATTCTTTTGTCCGCATTCTTTCAAGGAGCAAAAACAAAATCCTCGACTCCGAACCGTCTTGGAGCTCGGTTTTACATTTACTTCCGCATCGATTACAAACATATAGAAGGCTACTCGAATCTTTCTATAAGATAATTTTGAATAAGCAGATTCCATGAAACACAGGGTCAAAGATATTGGACCTTTTTCGAGGCAGTGTAAAAACAAAGCCACATTTCCCCGAAGCCTCTGCACATAAGATGCTTATTTTATAAAATATAGGAAGTCGGATAGCCGAATGGTTTTCCAAGGTTTTTAAGCTCATATATATACATGTCTAAGACTCAAAAGTGACTATTCCATTTAAGGACTCATCATTATTTCTACCACTCAAGGGTCTTTATGCACTAAAGTACAATAGATCAAAATCACGCATTCGCATTTATGAAAAACTGCAAAGAGATACCTTCTACATATAACCAGCGCCTGGCCCAGATCTGTGATTTCATGCGGGAGTATAGCAAAGAAATAGCACAAGATGATGCAACCGATAATATATCGGAATCATATCCACGGATTAAAGAGGTTTTAAACGAGCTTAAAGATAGCGCAAGCCCGAATTCGGACATGCTTTGGAACCCTACAAGTGAAGAGTTATTATTTGCTGGGAAACTGGCATGGCGTAACAGCAATCGCTGCATAGGCCGACTACATTGGAAATCACTGCATTTAAAGGATAATCGCCATGTCAAGGACCCTTCACTGGTTTTCGATGCGTTGCTTGAGCATCTGAGATTTGCGACTAATGGTGGCAAAATCCGGTCTGTACTTACCGTTTTTAATAATGATGTAAGCATACATAACCCTCAAATAATACGTTACGCTGGATTCACAAATTCAGACGGTAGTATTACCGGGGATCCACTAATGGTACCATTTACAAAAAAGCTTCTACATATGGGCTGGATACCCAAAAGCAGGCATGAGTATGTAATTTTGCCCCTGCTTATAGAAACCCGGGACAGCGGCCCAGTTATATTCGACCTGCCCGACAATCCCGAGTATGTGCTTGAGGTACCCATTCTTCATCCGGAATACGATTTTTCAGGTTTAGGCATGAAATGGCATGCGCTTCCGGTTATCAGCAATATGGATTTATGTTTTGGCGGCCTCAGATTTAGTTGCGCCCCCTTTAACGGATTTTACATGGGAACTGAAATCGGGGCGAGAAACCTTGGGGATATAGCCAGGTACAACAAATTACCTGAAGTAGCAGATGCAATGAATTTATCACGCTCACGAAACGACTCTCTTTGGAAAGACAAAGCGCTTATTGAGCTAAATGTAGCGGTACTTCATTCCTTTAAAACGGCTGGTGTCAAGATAGTAGACCATCATACGGCCTCTGACCAATTCATGCTCTTTAATCAACTCGAAAAATCTCAAGCCAGAGAAGTAACCGCAGACTGGAGCTGGATTGTACCTCCTGTCTCAGGTAGTGCTTGCCCCGTATTTCATCACGAAATGGAAGACCGTACTCATTTTCCAAACTTCCTTTATCGGAATCAGCCTTATCTTTAGAAAAGAGGGCTCTATGAAACCTTTTTAATTAGCTCTTTTCCCATAATATTATGTTATGGAGCCACTCGGAAAGCAACCTCTAAGTTGGTAGAAATTCTTTAAGACCAAATTTTCATTAACTTTTATAAGCTTTTGAAAAGCGATTCGTTTATTAGAATGAGATCACCATCAAGCTTTAACTTTGAGGAATGGCATGAACACAACAGATGTAAATACAAAACTTATTGATAGTTACCTGTCTCTCATGAAAAATATGAGTGTGAGTAACAAGCTTGACCTTATTTCTAAGCTTACCAGAACAGTATAAATAGATATTGAGCAAGAACAACCTGATTTTTATAAATCTTTCGGTGGTTGGGATAATAATGAAAGTGCTGAAGAATTAATCAGTTCCATCAAAGGGGTAAGAACTTTTAATAGAAAACTTGACGAGTTTTGAATCAATATCTTCTGGATACGAATATCTGTATTTATTTCATTAAAGGGCTTTATGATCTGAAAGCCAAATTTGAAGAAGTAGGTCCAGAAAACTGTTTTATTTCGGAAATCACACTGGCTGAATTAAAATTTGGGGTAGCAAAAAGTCAGGTAAAGTAATTGATGATTTTGATCTACTGATTGGAGCTACAGCTGTTTCATTTGACTTGATTATGGTCACGAACAACACAAATCATTTCAATCGAATCAAAGAGTTAAAATTAGAAGACTGGACTATTCAGATTTAACAACCAATAGCTCCATAACAAGCGTAGCGCTTCGCGGTTCTTCGAATCGTGCTAACGGGTGAGCGCTGATTGCTTAACTTCAGTCTTGGTCGCCCCGCAGCACAAACGTAGGGTCGTTATGTCGCGGAAATACCGTCGCTCAAATTGAACATCTTAACCATCAGCTAAACGCAACCAATGGTCAGCTGTCTTCTTTCATTCCCAGAAAGTCGGTAGTTCATAATTTGAGACCCCTTCTGGCCTTGCGAGAAAAATGGCGTTAAGAACCGTAGCGAAATGGAGCGTTAGCAAAAGTCCAGCGAATTTGCACTCCGTACTCCAGCCTGCCCCAGCCTGCCCCGACCATTCGGGGACCTTTCGGGGACCTTTCGGAAGATTAACGCGAATTCAATCTATTAACTGTTGGCAAGAAAGGTCTTTAAATTGGAGTTTTCTTGTGCTTATTGGTCTTTATTCGTTCTGGAAAAATTCACCATTCACCATTTGGAGCGAAGCAACACTTCGGTTTTTGGCTACCTTTTGTCCGCACCAAAGGTAGGATAGCTTCTTTTAAGTAAAAGGTCTGCTATTGTTTAGAATTAATAAAGTCATGAAAACTTTAGCAGGCTTTACTTTATAATGACTGAAGTTTGAACCGCGACAATTGAGTTTAGAACATGCCTCTATTTTTACTTTTAAATTTAATAACGAGATTTTGACAGAAATTGAATATAAAGGCTACGTGGTTTAAAATATAAAGCTACTACAATAAGTCTGACTCTTCTTTCCGTTCTATTTCATATACCAGATTAAAATAGAAGCTTGGTAGCCGCTCTGTCACATAACAAACAATTTCAACGCGGACTTGGCCACGTATGGCATGATTTCACGCCCCTGCCCTTGTTTTAGTTTATAATTCTCTCCACTTTATTCACAGTAAAGGCCAAGCCGCTTATTTGATCATACTGTTAGATTTCCTTTGACCCGAGATCATAATAAAGTTATTTATAGCCCTTGCTTTTTATCATAAAACCAAGGGCAAATCTTGTAATCCAATGTATGCCATATAATTAGAAAACAATGAGCTTTACAGCTTCGATTTTTGTGCTAAGTTCTTCCTATTTTGCTCTTTATTCTGCGCTTAAAATATCTATTTTTTGCCCCCTCCTTTTGAAAAAATACACCACGGAAAGTTAATAAAGACTTTGATCAACCTTATTCAACAAGCTCAACATTTACTAACCGAGAACTTGAAAAGACTGTTTTGGGGCTAATTACCATTTGAGTCCTAATACTTTACTTGGGCAAGGCACATCTACACAAGCTGTTAATATCTCAAGTAAATGCTCAAGGTCTTTTGTATTGTTAATTTTATTTCACTAGCAAACGGGGAAATTTAAAGTTAATCAAAAACAACTTAAATGCGCTGTT
>JAIULZ010000054.1 GCA_022565805.1 Balneolales bacterium | reverse complement strand
TGTTAAACAAGTTGATTTGTAGCCACTACACGGTCTTTTTGCGGAAGTTAAGCTATCATAAAAGCTTCTTATTTTGCCGTTTTCTATGCCATTCTAAATATAGCCAGACTCTCTCCTTCTCTGGAAACCGGATGCTATTTTTTGAAATAATAATAATTCTTATATTCACATTATATTATTTGATTTATATTCAAACACGCTCTTTTCACTCTCAGAAGACCTGAAAACGGGTTACGGAGATAATCATCTTGAAAATTCGGCTGAACTTAGGACATGAACATAAATAAAAATTAAGGGTCAGAAAGTACCGAATCGATCATTTCTTATTAGAGACATGACAAAGGCGAACAAATAAAAAGATTTACTAAGCTTGCTCATAAAGAATAGAAAATAACTGTACAGATTATATGAAAATATGTTCTACTGCCGCAGAAGCTGTCAAAATAATTCAATCGGGAAATCGTGTTTTTATACACTCGGTAGCGGCTGCACCTGCGCATCTAATTAAAGCCATGACCGACCGCGCGCCTGAACTAAGAGGCGTAGAGGTTATACATTTACACACAGAGGGTCCGGCCCCGTATACTTTTGAAGAGTACAAAGAAAGTTTTTTCCACAATGCGCTTTTTGCAGGAGCAAATGTGCGACAGGCAATTCGGGAGGGCCGTGGAGACTACATCCCGGTATTCTTAAGTGAGATACCGGGATTATTTACCAAAGGTATATTACCAATAGATGTAGCCCTTATAACGGTTTCACCTCCCGACAAACATGGATTTTGCTCTCTTGGTACTTCGGTAGACGTTACCCCTGCTGCTATACAGTCTGCTAAATACGTAATTGCGCAAGTAAATAAAAGGATGCCCCGAACGCACGGAGACGGGCTTGTACATCAGTCTGCTATCGACTTTGCAATAGAAACCAACGAGCAGCTTCACATACACGAGCCCGGAGTACCAACCGAAACAGAAACCCTAATTGGTAAACATGTTGCCAGTTTAGTTGAAAACGGTGCTACTCTTCAAATGGGCATAGGTGCTATACCTAATGCGGTAATGGCAGCCCTCAAAAGTCATAAAAACCTTGGTATTCATACAGAGATGTTTTCTGATGGCATAATAACTCTTGTAGAGTCTGGAGTAATAAATAACTCTAAGAAGAAACTGCATCCCGGCAAACTGGTTAGTGGTTTTGTAATGGGGACTCAGAAGCTTTATGATTTTATCGATGACAATCCGCAGGTAGCAATGCTTAATATTGCCTATGTAAACGATACGAATGTAATTCGAAGAAACCCTAAAGTCACAGCTATTAACAGCGCCATTGAAATTGATTTTACGGGTCAGGTTTGCGCAGATTCTATCGGTACATATCACTATTCTGGTGTTGGAGGGCAAATGGACTTTATTCGCGGTGCTGCAAAATCGGCTGGTGGCAAACCAATTATTGCGCTTCCATCCGTTACTGCAAAAGGCATAAGCAGGATTGTACCAACGCTAAAAGAAGGTGCGGGTGTGGTAACAACACGTGCGCACGTTCACTATGTGGTTACAGAATATGGTATTGCCTATTTGTATGGCAAAAATCTGCACCAACGTGCTCAGGCACTTATCGAAATTGCACATCCTGATCACAGAGAAAATCTGGAAAAAAGTGCAGGTATACGGTTTCCTGGAATAAAAATGGGCTATAAGCCCGTATCATAGATTTTCATTAATGACCAAATTAAGTAGTTGACCATTAGAATTATCAAGAGAGTTGAAGAGCCCGTGTAAGTCACATGGGCTCTTTTTTTTAAAATACATACAGAGGATTTTCAATGCTATCGATACGGCTTTTATAAGGTCGTTTATTGCGAAACAGCTGTTCTTAGCTATCAATTTTTTATTATTAAAATATTTCTTGGTTTGAATTGGAAAACCCTTCTTCTACAAAAACCTCCAGTACAACCAGATTAGCGAGAAAACAATCAGCAAAAGAAGGCATGCATAGCAAAACAAAAGATACCAACCCGATGGCTTCAACCTTGCATCTTCACTCCCTGTTGTTATTAGTCTGAGGTTAAACCATGCGAGTAAAGGAGCCGCCAAAAAAGATAAACTGGCGGCAAGATCTACCAAAACAGTAAAGCCATCATTAAACCTAAATAATATGAGCAGGGATACGACAGGGATGATAACAACAGAAAACTTATAGATATTTTCCGGCCTTAAATTCCCAAAATAAGGGTTCTGATGCCTATCTTGATCTTGCTTAGCCACACGAAATGATTCCATCAATACGCGGGGGTAAGCATCTGCAACGGCTAGTGTCGTAGAAAACATAGTAATTAAAGCTGCTGTTGCTATAATAGCAGCGCTCCAGCTACCTACTGTAGAAGCGTACATATCTACGATTTGAGCAGAAAATGCCACGCTTTCTACCGGAAAACGTAATCCGCTACCATACATTACCAAAGCGCCCAACAAAAAGAACATTATACCTATTAAACCGGCAGCAGCGTATCCCAGATCAAAATCTACTCTTGCCAAACGCCGATCCGGCTGTGTGTTTTTTTGTCTTGCACGTTCTCCAGTCCATATCGAATGCCAAACAGATGCATCCAGAGGTATAGGCATCCATCCCATAAAAGCAATAATAAATGCCACACCTGCAGCATTCCAGTACGATGCCGGTGATTTTGTATTTGTCGGTTCAAACGCTCCTAAAGCCAGTACAACCGCAACAACCGTTAGGAATACCAACAGGCTAATAATAAATTTCATCGTAAAATCGAGAGCCGGGTAATTGCCAATCAAAAGAATACAGGCACAGAGACTTAAGATAAGCAGACTCCACACAAACGGAGACCATCCAAAACCAAACACATATTCAGCAAGACCAGCAGTTACAATAGTAACGGCGGCTTGTATTGCAAACATCGTAAGAATGGTAAGCAGCAGATAGGTAACAAAATACGAATACCCCATACCCTTGTAGCCGGCAATAAGGCTTTGCTTTCTGCTTGCTGCGTATCTGGGTCCAATTTCAAGAAACGGGTATTTAGTTATAATTGCTAATAGCAACAGCCACCATAAGCTAAACCCATAATCGGCTCCGGCTCTTGTGGCTTGCACTAAATGCGATACACCCACTGCCGCACCGGCCAGTAAAATACCTGGCCCAAGGGCATTAATCAGGCTCTTAAAAGAAGTATTCATCACAAAAAATACAGCTACTAAAAGGTGATGGGGCTCGTATCTTAATTCAGTATATCTTTTTATTATAAAATCTAAAATAAAAAATATTCTGCATCCTTACGGGATGCATGTTAAAAGGCTTTTTGGGCTTAAGCTTTGCATTTTGGCGACATCAGATCCAAAAGTATGAAAATCCAGGCAAAATATTTGGGGGGGGGCCGATCGGGCATACGGGCATACGGGCATACGGGCTAATAATATTCCTACAGAATATTTGTAATACCTTCTATTTAGAAATCCTGAAGCTAATGGTTACGATTAGATTGCCTGGTTTCTTCATATCCACGCTTTTTGCAGCCGAAGCAGATATCGGATTTATTTGTGATGTTAGTCTTAACCGGTACTTCCTATTATATGCCGTATTTCACCGCAGTAGAAAAAAACAAAGCCTGATCTTGTTCAGAGATCAGGCTTTTTCGTGTGTTTTTCCTATTGCAAGTTCAATTCAATAAACTTTATTTATTATACACTAGAATGGCGGTTTAATCTTGCCAATAAGTAATACAAAACTGCCAAAACTGTCTTAATTAGCCCCAATACGCATTTTTATATACCTCCGATTGTGGTATCTACTCTATATTGTTTTTTAGTTCTGCGTTTTTACCAGACTATATAATTATGCAGCTATGCAATAAGACTAGTTCAGACTATTTGCAGACAAAGAAAGTAGATTTATTTTTCCCCAGGATATTTTGAATGTTGGAAATGATTTTTTAGCTATTATCAAACAAAATTAGAGTTACTGGCGTTATTGTGCATGTGATCATTTTTTCCGAATGTAAAGACTAAGTTGAACACGGATTTATGCCGGTTTTAATGCATAGTATGACCGTGTTCATCTTTAGAAGGCTTTGGAAATCCTTTTTTTGCTCGTACTCGACGCCTGATCAAAAATAAAACGAAAGCCCCTTACGATTCGGGGGCGAGGATTTTATTTTAGATTTAAGGAATAAGACGCGCAAACAATTGTTTTTGCAATGCATACCCTTAGCTAGCGAACTACAAATAAGCTTGCAAAACTGTTAATTTAATTTTTACAGTCTCATAGAAACTTAGACAGCGCATATATGCGTTAATCTTCAAACTTGAAATGTGCTGACCGAATGTTTTCAAAATCTTCTGCTTTGCACATATTCGAGCCCGGGATAAAAACATAGCCGTTGTTTAACAGATACTTTTGGAGCGATGGTTTTATTTATGATCTTAGTAAGTAACGAGCACGATAGTGGTTTTGCAATGTTTTTCTCATATTACTTTATTCACAAAACACCGATATATCATTCACCTCTATGAAAAAAATTCTACAATTTAGTATAGTACTCTTTTTGTTCGCTTTAGTTCAGCCACTCATAGAAGATGCATCTGCACAATCGCTACCCGAACCAAGGCAGAGTCCTATTGGATTATCGCGGGCAATGCTGGGCGATACCTATGTAAAGGTCATTTACGGCAGGCCATCGGTTCGTGAGCGTCAGGTATTTGGCTCTCTTGTTCCTTTTAATGAAGTATGGAGAACCGGCGCCAACGAAGCTACCGAAATAACGTTTACTGGACCTGTTAATATTGAAGGAAACGAGGTAGAAGAGGGCACCTATGCATTATTTACAATTCCCGGTACGGATGAATGGACTCTCATACTAAATACACAGCTGGGTCAGTGGGGTTCTTACAATTATAGCGCAAGCAAAGATTTACTACGCCTTAGAATTCCTGTACAAACCGTAGACCAAAGCACTGAGATGTTTACAATTCGTCTGGACAAAGAAAACAACGAAGACAATCATGCGGTTCTTTCCATTTTGTGGGAAAATGTTCGTGTAGATGCGAGCATTTCGCTTCAGGAGTAGTCTTTATACCGGACCAGCCTCTTTTTAGCTACCTCTCTTTAAGTTCATAAAAAATAAATAGCCACCAGCGATCGGCCGCTGGTGGCTATTTTGTATAAATAAGAGGGCAAGAAACTAAATCAGGTCGATTTTGCTTCTTTAATCTTGATTACTTTTTTCTTGACCTTGGCTCTTTTCATGCTTCTAATTACATTCTCTACCTGATCGGCAGGTATATCTACAAAAGAATGGGCCGGCTGAATATCGATGTGCCCAATTTGATGACCTGCGATTCCAGACTCACCTGCAATTGCTCCAACAATATCTCCGGGGCGTATCTGGTCTTTTCTGCCAACATTCATACGCAGTGTAACCATATTTTCGTCGCGGCGCGAGTCGTAATTCCCGCCTCCTTTAGACTTAGATGATGAGCCTCCTTTACGGCCGCCTCTTTCACCTCTGCTTCCTCTTCCACCCCTGTCGCCTCTATCGCCTCTGTCGTTACGTGAAAAATCGTTATCGGTAGAAAGAAAGTCGGCCTGTTCGTCATAACTGCCGCGGTCTTTTTCGTTTTGCTCTATACGTAGCTTAAGCAAAGCTGCCGCAATTTCGATAGTTGAAAAGTCCTGAAATGCAGTATTAGACTCTATTTGCTCAATAAACGGTTTAAGATCACCAGCACTCAGCGTTTCTGTTATTTCATTAATATGAAAATTCATACGCGATTCTTTCACATCTTTAAGAGAAGGCATACGAAGTTTTTCAATGGCGCTGTTCGTTAATCTCTCAATAAACTTAACGCTTCTCATGCGCTTACCCGTTGCAAACGTAAAGGCAGTGCCTTTTCTACCTGCCCGGCCTGTCCGGCCGATACGGTGCACATAGTTTTCAGGGTCTTGCGGAATATCGTAGTTAAAAACTACATCAATATCGTCTACATCGATACCTCTTGCCGCTACATCTGTAGCAATAAGCATATCTAAACCACCGCTACGAAAACGCTGCATAACTTTATCGCGCTGCATCTGTGTTAAATCACCATTAAGAACTTCACAAGAATAACCTCTTGCCTGTAGTTCAGATGAGACAGATTCAGTTTGAATCTTGGTATTGCAGAATATAAGGCCCAGCTTAAAATTGTGCACATCCATTAACCTGCAAATAGCCTCAACACGTACAGAATCTCTTACTTCAACCACGAATTGACCGATATCCGGCGCCGAAAGAGAAGTACGCTCGACCTGAACGCTTGCAGGATTATTCATAAAACGGTTTGCAATTTCCCGTATAGGTTTGGGAACCGTTGCCGAAAACATTACCATTTGAGGCTTTTGGGTGGTATAACCCATAATTTCTTCCATATCCTCACGGAAACCCATATTCAGCATTTCATCTGCTTCATCAAAGATAACCATATTAAGGCAATCGAGGCTTATTGTACCTCTTTTGAGATGGTCGAGGGTTCTTCCTGGGGTTCCCACAACAACTTGGGCACCTCTTTTAAGCGCTTTAATTTGATGCGAAATATGCTGGCCACCATATACAGGCACTACATGCAGACCTTTTGTATGTTTAGCCAGCTTGTTAATTTCTCCGGTTACCTGAATAGCAAGCTCGCGGGTGGGGCATTGGATAAGAACCTGCACATGATGCAAGCTTACATCTGTTTTTTCAATAACGGGTACTGCAAATGCGGCTGTTTTCCCTGTTCCGGTCTGAGACTGACCCAGCACGTCTTTACCACTTAAAAGTAGCGGAATTGTTTGTTCCTGAATCGATGTTGGGGCTTCAAAACCCATCTGATGCAGACTTTCCAGAACCTGCGAACTGAGACCCAGCTCAGCAAATGTATGTTTAGACATAAAATAAAATTACCAAATTGATAGATTGTAGTGTTCGAGCCTGAACAAGCTGGAAGAATGCAACGATATACCCGTATTTGTTTAAATCAGGCAAAAAACGCTTCTGATTTCAAATACTTTAGGTTAAACAATTACCCGAAGATTGTTATACACTCTTTACTCGCCGGCTACTCGAGTAAATGCACACACTACCGTTACGTAGCAGCTGATTCCTCTGTAAGAACAGCACATTTACGGATAAAATGTACTCCACCACAGATGATGAAAACTGCTGTTCAGGTCGTGGTTACAAACTCAGCCCCGCACTCCTGCGCCTGGCGGCGCATATATTGCGGCTATCCCTATCTTTGGTCTGTATTTGGTATCTCACAAATACCTGTGCACCCAACCTGTAGAGGTGGCTCGCACAATTGATTCTGATTGGCCTGTCTGTCAGTTTCGTACCTGACTACATTACGGAAATTACGCTGTATGGAGCTGCAAACCCGCTTAAATTATTCAGATAAGCTTAAATTTATACCTGATATCCTGCTTTGGTTCTGCACTGAGTCTTTCCGACTCGCTTTACACGTATCTTATACAACTACTAACAATGCTACTCCATACACGATGCTATTACAGCCTTCTATAATAAGGCTTTTTATTGTTAAATGAAAGCTGACCAAAACTTAGCCTTAAACCTACAGTAATTCGACCGGTGGTTGGTTATGATTTTTCTGCTTAAAACTTGTTTTAGTTTTTCCATATAGTTTTCCTTTTTCTCTGAAATCACAAAAAAGACGTTTTTCGACTTTTAGAGAAAGGGCATTATTAACATTTCTTCCCAAAAAACCCGTATTTCCCCTCTTGTTTCCATTTATGCTTTCATTTATAGTAAATGTATTCATAACCCATCCCGGGTATTTTACACTAATTGGGATGTATTTTTTCGCTTTCTGCCCGTATTCATTATTGATTCGCCCGCTATATGCACGATATACTACAACTTTTTTACTCGGGCTAAACCATAAACATTGCTTTCAGCCTGGCTGAATTGACTAAAATCACAGGGTGACTACCGTGTATCTTAAATATTTCACAACTTTATTCATTTCTTTTCTAACGCTACTCATCTTTCACTTTGCAATAGAGGAAGCTAACGCTCAGTGGAATGATAATCCCTCAGAAAA
This sequence comes from Balneolales bacterium, assembly GCA_022565805.1. GTDB lineage: Bacteria > Bacteroidota > Rhodothermia > Balneolales > Cyclonatronaceae > Cyclonatronum. Next base: position 15,393 of record JAIULZ010000054.1, on the reverse strand, counting down.
TCTGGCCATTATTCAGCGAGACAGTAATATTTTCCAGCCCAAACAGGCTTTAACACCGGACAAAAAAATATTTGTAAGCTGGAAAGATACTTTCCAGTCTAACGGTATTGGGGTTTGGTTGCAGTTAATTGATGAAAATGGCGAATTACTCTGGAACAACGATGGCCTCCTAATAGCCGATCGTCCGTTTTCATCTACCGAAAATTACGGCCTTGCCACAGATAATGATGGAAATGCTCTCTTGGTTTTTCGTACTGTCTCTGCATCAGATCAGCAATCCACCCGTATTTCGGTCTTTAAGATTTCGCAGAGTGGCGATTTCCTTTGGGGCGATTCCGGTGTAGATATTACTGGAGTTTCCGACTTTGCGGCTGCTCCTTCTCTAACCGTTACCGAAGAAAATAACATAGTTGCTGCTTTTACCGGAGCAGGCTTTACCCGCATCGTAAAACTTAGTTCCGATGGCGACATATTATGGAGCGAAGACCAAAGCATAAGTGGGTCTAATCTGGCTCTTTCCCATATTGCATCCGCTTCTGATCCCAACATACCGGGTGCTTCTATCGTTATGTTTCGTACACTTGGCTCTCCGGCAGTACCGGGGATGTTGTATATCCAAAAATTTTCCGATGAAGGCTTACCTCTTTGGGGCTTTAATCCTATAAAACTTTTTGACACAGGATCTCTGCAGTTTGGAAATTTCCCCGATTTTATCACGGATGGTTCTGGTGGGGCAATTGCTAACTGGTATTTAAATGGCCCGCTTCAAACTTTTATTCAGCATATACGGGCAGATGGTAGCTTGCGCTTTTCACAAGGCGGTATCGCTGTTTCTCCTAACCTCGATCGTGCGCGCACGAATAGCGATATAGCTTATGATGAAATTTCAGATGATATCTTCGCCATTTTTAAGGAAACAAACATTCAACAATCTCAGCCGGAACTTCGTGTTCAGCGCATTGGCGGCGAAGGAAACTCCAGATTATGGGGAGACAATGGTATAGTAATTTCAGGTCACGATAATGTTTTTGACTACAGCTCTATGCACGTCTCTCTTTTTAATGAAAAGCCGGTTTTTAGCTATATGAAACAACTTACACAATCGAGTACCAGAATTGAATCCCAGCTATTTAACTTAGAAGGAGAGCCCGTTTGGGATGAAAATCCTGTTATGATATCCTCAAATTCCTCCGAAAAATCCAGACTTGAAGCACAAAAGTCTGCAAGCGATGAAATCGTTTTAATTTGGGAAGATTTTAGAGATAATCTTAAGGGTATTTTTGCCCAAAACCTTTTTTCTAACGGCACTTTAGGACCGCGAACTGAAGATGAGCCAAGTACTCAACAGATTACTTTTTCCGTTAATATGGCCTTGCCTTTTGAGCAGGATTATTTCGATCCTGATTTAGGGGATGAATTGTACATCCGCGGCTCTTTTAACGATTGGTCGGCAAGCTCCGAATCTCTCTTAGCACCCGATACCAATAGTGAAGACGGGCTTGTTTTTAGCATTACTCTTTCTCTTGAAGGTGAAGCCGGAGAAAGTTTTGAGTATAAATATTTTATTGAAGCAGGAGACGGAAGATCTATTCCTAACGACGGATGGGAAGACGAAAACGCTGGTCCGGGCGAGAATGGAAACAGAGTCCTAACGCTTACCGGAGACGATATCACACTCTCCACAGTAGATTTCAGCGGACCTGTTTTTACGGGGTTTAACCGAGGCGATGCCCGCAGTGAAATTGTTTATCAAATGGAACTTCACCAAAATTATCCGAACCCATTTAACCCATCTACCCAAATTGCTTTTACGCTGCCCGAAAATGATGTAATCCGGCTTGAAGTTTTTTCGGTGATAGGCGAGCATATAGCTACACTCGCAGACGGAGCCTACCCTGCGGGCAGACATTCACTCAAGTTCGACTCTCAATCTCTCACAAGTGGCATTTACATTTACCGCTTACAAACCACTTCAGGAACCCAAACACGAAAAATGACGCTGATAAAATAGAACATTAAATCATATACAGAAACCGTTTCTTCGATTCTCCGTGATCAGGAATTTTATTTTAATCAAAAGAGGATTTCCGATAAAACAGTTAACCAATTCTTATTTACAAAAAAAGCAGGCACCAAAACAATATAACCATACTGCAGGTGCCTGCTTTTCAATACAATTTAGTTTTTTCTTCTTACAAACACTCCACTAGCTGATCTAATCTAGTTATAACCAAATCGGGCAGCAGATTAGCGCATCGCTCATCATCTTTTCGCCACTTTAGCGATCGGTCGTCGCCAGCAAAAAGTGCTGTTCTGAAACCAAAATGAGCAGCAGGATAAATATCTTTCAGCATGTCGTTACCAACATACAAGACTTGCTCCGGCTGAATACCAAAATGCTGATCCAGAACCATCTTAAGCTGACCATGAAACGGAAGCGAGGGTTTACAACGCTTTTCCTCATAGCTCCAGATGCATAAATTTACGTCGAACAAATCATCATCGGGAGCCGACTCCAAATGTGCTTCATAAATCAGCGGGGTATAAAACTGTGAGTTTGAAAGAATTCCCAAATAAAGCGACTTCTCTTTAAGTAATTCCAGAGTATTTTCCAGATCGGAGAAAGGCCATGTAGGATTATTTCTCATTTCGAACTCAATAGTAAGATTCTCAAGGAGCTCCTCTTCCGGTTCTTCGGGCAAATGTTCAAAACCATGCTTTCTAAGCCGGGACAGAACATCGGCCCAAACCTCTTTAATCTGAACCTCCGGATAATCTAAACCCTCTTTTCTCATTGCCTCTTTATGGTCGTGTATTACTTCCTTATAAAGCTGCACGCCTAATTCGGCCGGTACTTTATCGGCTGAATCGGGAAATATTACTTCGAATGCCTGCTTAAAGGCAACCGTTTCTTCCCCCTTAGGATCATCAATTATAGTGTCGCCGGTACCAGACATAAACATAGTGCCATAAAAGTCGAATACAACCGCTTTTATATCAATAAGTGGAATAAGCACCGGAGTTTCTCCGGTTTCCTTGGGTTCTAAAGGAGCAGAAAGCTCCTTTATTCTACTCAGTAAATGCTGTTTCTGGGTGTAAGATGTACTCATCTTAAAATTATTTAGATTTATCGAGCCCGAATTTTTCCCGGTACTCGGCTATAGTATTCATCGGTGGCCGCTCATCTTCGATAATATGATGCTCTACTACCTGATAGTCGCTGCTAACGGCCTGAAACTGTCTGAAAACCGTTTCATAATCTTTGTGGGTGTCTAAAACTCCCATTTCCTTGCAGCGGGTAAGAAACGTTTGCAAAATACCAAACGACATTTTACCCAGATCTCTTGTACTCTTGTTATCGTGAATACGCTGATCCAGATCTGATTGTGCAAATGCCTGCATACCATATTTACCATAGACATCCAGCAGATGCGATGTTTCGACACCGTAGCCAATCGGGAAAGAAATTTCTTCTAAAACGTTTCTTCGAACCGCGTATTCTCCGGAAAGCGGCTGTATTATTGCCGTAAGCTCCGGAAAGAAAAGAGAAAATAACGGGCGTGTTAAAATTTCGGTAACGCGACCGCCACCGGAGGGCCGGGTTACATTCGAAAGCGTAAGAGGGCGGTCGTAAAAGCCCTTAACGTACTGAACTTCCGGTCTGTAAATTAACGGACCTATAAGACCATAGGCAAATCTGGGGTGAATATTTTTAATATCTGCATCTACGAAAACAATTATGTCTCCTTTAAGCTGATATATCGATTTCCACAGATTTTCACCCTTCCCTTTCTTGGGCTCCAAATCCGGTAGTATATCTGAGGCCAGATAGGTATCGGCGCCAAAGTTGCTGGCTATTTCCAGCGTTTTATCTGTAGATCCGGAATCGATAACAGCAATCTCGTCGAGTAGGGGATACCGGCTCATAAGCTCTGAGCGAAACAGAACAACCTCTTTTCCGATTGTACTTTCTTCGTTAAGTGTTGGCAAACAAAGCGAAATTTTTAAATTCTGACGCTCTTTTTCCTCTACCATTTTTTTCAGATCCCAAAAATCTGAATGATGATACGTATTTTTATTGATCCATTCTTGAATATTACTCACAGATACCTCCGTCTATAGCTTTAATTACTGCAATTAGCTGCGCAAGACCCTTATAAATAGGCTCAATACGAATGCTTTCATTATCATCTCCCAAGTGTTCACCTTCGGTAATACCCAAAGTAATAGCCGGCACATTATAATCTATAAATGCAGCTAACTCCGAGGTTGAAGGCGCCAAACGAGGTTCGACACCAAGTTCCTGTATGATTTTTCTTGTAGAACGAACCAGAGGATGCGAAAAGGGAATTCCGCCCGGCTCACGGCTTGCAAAGGTATCGAGGCGAACCGTTTCTCCCGCACCGGAAGTTACCTCGGCAGTTATTTCGTCTATCCTTTCGGCAATTTCTCTGGTCAGTTGAACAGATTCTGAGCGAATCTCAAATCTGAGACTTGCCGTTGTAGCAATAGAATTAAATGAATTACCACCGCTTATTGTACCCATTACGATACTACTTTTGGGTCGTTTGGGTAGCCGTATATCGTTAATTTTATTTATAACCTCATTTAAGGTTAAAATAGCGCTGGAGCTTCCAAACCTGGACCAATCGTATTGTTCGGGTATTTTACAGGTAATTTCACCTCTAAGCATACCAATAGATTTATGGCTCAATCTGCCAAGTCGCACACCTTCCACGCTTATGGCTTGCTTTACAGGAAGTTTACTATTGGCCAGAAAGAATCTTAGCCCCTCCAGATTTCCACGGCCCAGACTTCGCGTTGCCGCAACCAGAATAATATTATTTTGCGGCACATAGTCTATTTGCTGCAAGATGTATGGTAGAGTAGCAAGTACAGCAACTCCAAGACTATTATCGGCAACCCCGGGGCCTATAACTTCATCCGGAGTTATAGTATAGTTATGATTTATTTTTTCTGAAACTATAGTATCAGCATGGGCTACAATCATTAAATTATTATCTCCACCCTGGCCATCAATAACGGCTACACCGTTACCCATTTCATCTATAGATGTTTTACTGAGGCCCAACTCGGTAAACCTGTCTAATAACAGCCGTATCCGATTTTCTTCTTTAAATGTTGGTGATGGTGTTTCTCCTATAATTGCCAGATTGGCAAGTAAAATATCCCTTAACGATTTATTTTTTTCAATCAGTGCCGGAAGCTCACTTAGTATGAGATCAAGCTCCGGGTTTTCATATGGTGTCATAGCATTTCTTTTCGTTAATTTTCTATTTATACCGGTTTTATACTTTCTGCAAGAATCCGCATTTTTTTTAAATTTTAAAGCACCCAAACTCTTCAATTGTTAATCTAACCGGGCGAATCCAAGCTCTCAGAATTGCTTTACTTAATATTCCGGTTCACAATCAGATATCGGATATTTATTAATTATACCCAAGACAGACCTGCAATATGGTTTTCGATAGCTTGTATACAAACATTAAAAAACGATTACCTGCTCTTGTCTGTCGTACTACAGTTGAAAGGGAATAGTGTTAGCGGGTCTCCCAAAATCAACTACTGGTAATTTACAACGTCTGTATTATGCACAGATGATGAATATAGAGTCCTTTATGAATACCTCTGCTATTTCCCTATTCTTAACTTTTACTTCAATTATTTAGCCTCCACCGGAAATGATGACTATAAAAGTAAACACAAAGGATAACTTTACCAATTAAAATAAGACCACCTAGTATAACCAAGCCTGTATCCGCATCATTCCGTGCCTAAATCTCCGTGGAAGCGCATCCATAAGACGAGCATTTTTCAAAAATGTGAACGCAAATATGGTTTGTAGCTTTTTATTTCTTCATCAAAGAACATGCAATGAGTTATTGTGCTGCGAATTACTCTACTATATTATACAGTCTGCATCAATATTTTTCCCGTATTGTAAAATACTAAAAAAACATTGCATCATACGGCTTAGATAGCATGGCTTCAAAGAGTTGCGGCAAGCTACCGGAACCAATATCAGCACTAATTACTTAAAAAAACTTGTTTTGTTTTATTCGATTACTATCTCCGCAAGGTTTCCCAAAAGCTCTGGATGTTGTCAATGCCTGATTCAAAAATGAATTTCGGTGATTATATTACATCACTTCCTGCAACAGTTTACTACACCTTGTTTACCGAACCACTCCTCACGTATATGTACCTCTTCATTTAATCAGCATTTTTTTATTATGATTGAACCATTAGTTATAGCCATTATGGAAGTTGAAAGCGTTTGGCTGATTATTGGCTTTTTTATTTTTGTATCTGTGATGTCTGTAACGGCTATTTATGTACTATTAAGATCCAACGGCTTTAGATATCCCGCCGACTTCGCACAGGCCGCCATGCTGGTACTTTTAGCCGTAACCTTTTTTGTTTCCATAGCTCTCGCAATTGGCCTATTTAGTATAAGTACAGAACTCAGAATGCAGTAATTTCTTTGTATGACTCTTTTCTATTCGGGAACACATCAAACAACATCCTGCAGCATATATATTGAGAAATATATCTTGGGGATTCATTTCTTTAAACCTAAATACAGCTCCTTTTTGAGATACTCTTACAAAAGCTATATTATTGATTAGCAATAGTCTTTCAAAAGATCAGATTCGAATAAATACGACTCAAAAGAAGTGACTGTATTCAATGTCGGTGTCGGTGCAAAAAAAGGCCGTCTCCGATCTTTCAAACCGATAATTTTTATTTCTCTAAAGTAGGCTAAGATGGCAGACAGACGTTTTAGCAAAGCCATATAAATGTAAACACCTCGCTATCGCCTAGCCTTAAATACTTTATGCCCAAAAATAATAGCGACACCCCGGCAACATTAACAGATAGCGGCAAATCCACAAATCACCACAGCCGTCCCTTAAATGGCTATGAAGAAAAAGTAAGCCGCCTTCTGCAAAGTTTGTTGAGGGAGCACTTAGAAATTTATCTTTCTTTATGTGCCGCTCTGTTTAAGCCCGAAAACACAAGAAAAAACAACAAACCGGGTTCGGCCTTAGAAGTAAAGCAGCCGGCTGACTGCGTAGATGTATTTATTAATTATCACACAAAACTTAAAAAAAGCCGGAAAGCTTTCGGAGACGTATTTTTAGCCCAAACCACAGAAGCATCTTCCGGCATACCACCCAAAATAGTAAGTAGTCAGGACGAAAGTCTTTTTTTACCTGCAAAATCCGATCCTGCACACATAAAAGGCCTTAAAGAAGCTAAGCGCCTTACAAGAAAACTGCATCATGGCTCGTATAAGCTTCTTAAGATTGTTGGGTTGCAGAAAGAAGCACCGGCCTGGAAACATACTATTCCACTAAAACAGATTGTTTTAATTTCTAATGCGCGATTGCTTCCAAAGCTAAGCAATGAGCTTAAGAAAGATATACTTTACGCAAAAAAGTTAAGCAGCCTTATCTCAAATTATGTGCTGTCTGCCGATAATGAAACGGCAAAAGGTTCTGGCGCAACAGGCTTAACGCAGGTGCAGAACAACTTTGCTACAGAAATTATCGCTTTCAAGAAAAGTATTGAAGACAGTATTGCCGATATTGCAGACAAGAGCAATTCTCTATCTAAAGACTTAATGTCTTTTATCCATCATGATAGCAAACTTGCCGGAACCATAGAAAAGCCCGCAAGGCTATATACGACCGACAAACGCAAAAAAATAGTCGCAGACCTGCAGCTTGTTTTTTTAGAGAAAACCAAACGATTTAGTGAAACCGAACGGCTTCTTTGTAATAATCTTCGGATAGATACTTATTTGTTTGAGCTGGTTAAAAATGGTAGAAAAGAAGAAAAACGTATTCAGGATGAATTCAGTACACTTTTTCAAGAGCTTATAAAACTGCTTGAATCCCAGATTATTAAGGAGTACGAAAAAATCCGCACCAAGCTCCAGGTTCCGGCCGAGGCCATGCGTAGCGACAACAAAGTAATCGAGCATATAAAGCAGATAAGAGCAGAACTCAAGATTATTTTCAGCGCAGAATTTTTAAATCAGCTCGAAAAAATTCTCAAGTCCAGAAATGCTGCCGACGACCTCGGGGGCTTTATTTTACTCCGTGCCGGCGACTTACCGCCATACATAGATTATCTGATTACCGAAAATAGCAATGAAGAACTTCCAACAGACGCAAATGAGGCTGAACAAACCAAAAACAAAACTCTAACTGCAGACCGAATTTCTAAGGGCAGGACCGGTGATATTAACTTGAGAGAAGAGGTCATTGCCTATCTAAGGGGCACCCTGCTTAAAAATACAGAAAAGATTTCGGGTACTATCGATTCAGAAACGTCAACTCTCGAAACAGCCTGGCTGCAGCTTAGTGAAATTGCCGATATCAACCTTAACTCGGCTATCGATATTGTTGAGACCAAAGAAGAAGAAAAACCGCGTATACAGGCAGCCGAATTACTTAATGAGACCATAAAACGTATTGATGAACGCCTGAGCAAACTTAAGGAAGCCGCTGAAGCGGGCAGAGATAAAATTCTCGCAAACCTTTCCGACTCTGCATCGCCTGCTTTCGACTATCTGCTCAATGTTGCCCAAAACGATTCCTACAGCGAATTAAAGTGGAAATCCCGTCGTTTTGAAGCCGAACGGAAAGCACTTGACTGGCGCGCCAAGCTTAGTGTGCGCTGGTATAAATTGCAGGACCAGGCAAATCTATTCCAACGTTTTGGTACTAAAAAGTTTACAGAGACCAGCACAAAAATCCGAACCACTCTGGGTTATTTAGATGATGGAGAAATGGGCATTATCGAAACTGATGTGGCTCATTTTTTGTCGGAAACGGATCGTATAATTGGTAAACTGCCCCTCATTTACCGCAGACTATACCGAAACGAACCTGTAGAAAATCCTCGTTTTCTGGCAGGCCGCACTAATGACATTGCCATTTTTAAAAAAGCTTATACCGATTTCATCACACGCCATTATAGCACCTTATTGCTGGCGGGTGAGCGAGGTAGTGGAAAGACGTCTCTCATTTACCATGGTTTACAGGCTCTTAATTTAAAGGAGAAAACCACCGTATACAGAATTGATCTCAAGCACACAATTTTCAAGCAGGAACAGCTCTCCGAAATTCTTAACAATGCTTTAGAGATGCCCTACGGAACTTCGCTGGATGAACTTTCGGCTAACTTGTTAAAAAGAACTGATCAGCCGATTATCGTTTTTGAAGGATTCCAAAACCTGTATTTGAGAACGCTGCACGGTTTCGGTGCCTTAGAAGCTTTTCTTCTTCTCGTTAGCCAAACCGGTAGTTCTGTATTCTGGGTAGTAAGTTCTTCCCGCTATGCATGGACCTATCTCGATAAGGTTTTTTCGGTTAAAGAATATTTTACCAAGTTTATTCCCACCGATGCGCTATCTACCGAGGATATTCGCGATGTAATTATGAGCAGACACCCGGTTAGCGGCTATTATCTTAATTTTATTCCTGAGCCCAATCAGGTAAACTCCCGCACCTATAAGAAATTAATGGATGATGAAGCAGCGCAGCAGCAATGGCTGGCTGAAAGCTATTTTAAAGCGCTTTCGGAAGTAGCCGAAGGCAATGCTTCCATCGCACTTATTTACTGGCTGCGTTCAGTTGAAATGACAGATGAAAATACCATCAGTATTCAGCCGGTTTCGAAAAGTCTCAAACAAATTGGTGGTGTTTTAAAAGAAGACGACCTTTTTGCGTTGGCCTTTGTTCTGCTTCACGACGACCTTACCACCGAACAGCTTGCACAAACTCTGCATTGCACCTTAAGCGAGAGCAAGCTACTGCTATCGCGCCTGCATGCCAAAAGCCTGCTTACTACAACTCCCGACGGGAAATACTTCCTTAACCAAATGCTTTTCAGGAATGTAACCCGCCTGCTAAAATCAAAGAATATTCTGCACTAACGCCGGGTTCATTATCTCTGCATAACTAAATTTCCAGGTTTTATATGCGTAATTTAACTATAGCTTTACTCACAGCGCTGATCTGTTCATCTTTTTTCTCTCACTCGGCCGGGCAGATACCTTATAACCAAGATGTAGTTCTGTTCCCGCCAACTCCGCTTACAGAACCTTTACCTGCAGACACCTTAGCTACACCGGTAACCCCAATTCCTGAACCCGAATCTTCTGCATCAACTCCTGTTGCAGAACCAGCCAATGATTATAATAACACAAATGATACCCAATCAGTAGCCAATAACGAAGAGGAACAAAACATAATTACAGAGCTGGAAGATGGTAGTATTGTTGAGATTATTTCTTTTGGCAAGATTTTTTCCGCCCTACTTTTTATCGGAGTTGTAATCCTCTTTTTGCGCTTTGTTGTAGCGCTTCTCGAAAGCCTTTCCGAACGCTTTAATAATTACCGGCTTTTAATTAAGCGCTTTATACCCATTTTGCGGGTATCAACCTGGGCTTTTGCTACCTATTTTTTAATTGCGGGTATTTTTAACCCACCTATAGAAACCATTATTACAGTTAGCGCAACAATTGGCATTGCGGTCGGTTTTGCTTCTCAGGATATTCTGCGCAATATTTTTGGAGGAATGATGATTATCCTGGATCGCCCGTTTCAGGTTGGCGACAAAATTGATATTGGTGGGCACTACGGCGAAGTTATCGAAATCGGCCTGCGGTCGGTGCGAATTGTAACCCCCGACGACTCCGTAATTAGCGTGCCCAACGGTGAACTGATGAATAAAGCGGTATCAAACACCAACTCCAGCGCACTCGACTGTCAAGTGGTGAGCGATATTTTCCTGCCGCTTGATGTAGATGTACAGGAAATGAGAAGACTTGGCCGTAGAGCAGCGATTACCTCCCGCTATGTATACCTGAACAAACCCATTGTGATCAACATCCTGAACGAAACCAAAGCGAACAAAGCCTATATGGTACTTAGAGTTAAGGCCTATGTGCTCGACATTCGCTATGAGTTTCGTTTCAAGAGTGATGTAACCGAGCTAATCATGCAAGAGCTCAGTCAGATGGGTATTTCCGGTCGAACCAACTAATTCCTTATTTATCGCTACACCTTTTTGAAGGCCACAATGGCGTTATGACCACCAAAGCCAAAAGTGTTGCTAATGGCGAGGTTAACCGGGGTTTCGCGGGCTTCACCATAAACAATATCCAGCGAAGCCGGTATTTGCTCATCTGCATTTACGGTATTAATTACCGGTGGTATGATGCCGTCCTGTATAGACTTAACGGTAATAACCGCCTCTATTGCACCGGCAGCACCCATCAAGTGCCCGGTCATAGATTTGGTTGCGCTCATTTTAAGATGCTTTAGATCATTACCAAAAACAGTTTGAATGGCCTTAATCTCGCTAATGTCTCCAACCGGAGTCGAGGTCGCATGACCGTTAAGATGGTCTACTTCATCAGGGTTTGCCCGGGCTTCTTTCAAGGCCAGCTCCATACCCTTAGCGGCTCCGGTACCTTCCGGATGCGTTGATGAAATATGATAGGCGTCGGAGGTCATTGCCGTACCTACTATTTCTGCATAAATTTTGGCGCCACGCTTTTTGGCGTGTTCATAGTCTTCCAGAATAAGAGCTCCGGCTCCTTCTCCCATCACAAATCCATCGCGTTCCGCATCGAATGGGCGCGAAGCCGATTGGGGATCATCATTACGGGTCGACATGGCTTTCATGGCTGCAAATCCACCGATAAATGCTTCTGTAATCGAAGCCTCGGAGCCGCCCGCTACCATCATTTTGGCTTTTCCGATGCTAATGTATGTAAAAGCATCTATGATGGCGGCATTAGCCGTGGCGCAGGCAGAAATCGTTGCAAAGCTTATGCCCTGCAGTCCGTATCGAATGGAGATTGCTCCTGCGGCAATATTGGGAATAATTTTAGGAACAAAAAACGGACTAAAGCGAGGGCGCTCCGGATTCTTGCAGTACTCTGTAATTTCCTGCTCTATTGTTCTCAAACCTCCCATTCCTGTACCCCAGATTACGCCACAATCAAATGGCGATACCGCAGACACATCGAACCCGCTGTCTTGCATGGCCTCGTCGGCAGCATAAAGCGCGTAGTGTGTATATAGGTCGTTTTTACGTATCTCGTTGCGGTCGAGCCGCTCTTCTGGTTTAAAACCTTTTACCTCGCAAGCAATACGGGTCCGAAATGCCGATGGGTCGAATCTTGTAATGGGGCCTGCTCCGCTTTTACCGGCTACTGCATTTTCCCAAAATGTGGGCACATCATTTCCAATAGGGGTAACGGCGCCGAGGCCTGTAATAACTACTCTGTTCATAAGTCTATTTTTTTCTTTCTATCCATAAACTGGTGTTCGCATAGCTCATGGAATGTGATGGTTGCCGAAGCATTAACGGCCATTTTTTTGCTATAAAACTCCGGCAAAACCTTTCTGCGTAATTGTTAAAGAAGATAATGCGGAAATTGTCATTAAACTGTAAAAAGCTTCTAATAGCGAACGCCTCATTCCAATAGCGGCCGTTGCGAATCCATTTACGCGGATACTGAAATGGCCAGAAAACATCATGGAAATGTACGATTACGCCCGGCTTAAGGATCGGGAGTACATCACCCAGTAAAAACTCCAGATCGCTGCCTGCTTTAAGCACATGCGACGAATCTATGAAGAGAAGATCGCCAGCATCAAGTGCTAAAAAAGTGTCTATAGGCTCATCCTGTAGCTTCTTGCCAGTAATTTTAAATCGGTCGTCTGTTACTGTTGAATTTGAATTTGAATTTAAAAGATTTTCCAGCCTTTGCGGATTTGGTTCCACACAGAGAAGCTCTGTTTCTGCGCGCATCTTTTCATCAATTTCAATTGCATCCAGCATCAGAGCAGTGGTAAAGCCACCGCCGGCTTCAACAATTTTGCGGGGTTTCCTGCTCAACATCATACCGGCCAGTATGGTCGCGTCGCCAAAACCCAGCCATGCCGAATCGGGTTTGTATAGCCGGCTGACAGGTTCTTTTCGTCGGGCTTTAATCAGGTTATTTACATGGTTTTTGTGATGCAGAAGCTTTTCCAAAACATCTATATGTCGCTCTGTATCCATTTCTATACCCGGCACATTATCTGGTTGCGCCAATCGCAAATCATCGCCCGTAAGCCATCTTTTTCCCGCTTCACCGCGATCGGGAATTGGGGAATAATAGCCTGTTTTCATTTCATCATCATCGAAACTCTGCATGTAAATTCCTGCTTTGAGGTTTTCGCAAACATAGCTTTCGCATGTAAAGCCATAGCGCAGTACTAATCGGGATTAGGAATCGAGCGGTTCTGATTTACACAGATTCTTTTTGGAAATGGCAACCCGGGCGCATTTAGGACAAATAAACTTTGGCTTAAGCACGAGTTCCTTAAAGCTATCTAGCTCCGACTTGATTTCCTGCTTCTTGTATTTGCAAAGTTCCTTATCCAGCTTCATCGACTGCGAAACCAGGTTTCGAGCTCTTCAGCGGTTTTTGTATTTATGATGCGATCCTTCGAAAACCAGCCTTTTCGAGCAATGGCCACACCATATTTCATATCATCCAAACCAGGAATATCGTGCGCATCGGGGCAAATTGCGGTGAGTAGTCCTTCTTTTTTGGCCTTTTGCCCATATCTCCAGTCGATATCGAGACGCCACGGGCTTGCGTTAATTTCAATAGCTGTGTTATGCTTTGCAGCCAGCTCAACTAATTTATTAATATCTACCTTGGAACCATCTCTCCTGAGCAGCAGACGCGCGGTTGGATGCCCAACAATTCGGGTAAACGGATTTTCGATAGCGCGGGTATAGCGCGCCAGCATTTTATCGGGGGGCATATCCAGCGAAGCATGCAGGGAGGCAATTACAAAGTCGAAGCCTTCCAAAATTTCATCCGGATAATCGAGGCTGCCATCCTGTAGCATGTCTGACTCAATTCCTTTAAAGACGCGAAACTCTACTCCGTTTTCACGAAAATGCTCATTTAGCTCATCAATTTCATCCCACTGCTTTTTAACCTGATCTACAGTTAAACCACCCGCGTAGGCAGCTGTTTTCGAATGATCTGTAATGCCTAAATATGTGTAGCCTTTTTCGATACAGGCTTCGGCCATTTCGCGAATTGATTTTTTCCCATCGCTCCATGTACTATGCGCATGCAGTACGCCCTTGATGTCTCCCTCTTGAGGCAGACGGGCATCATCCAGCTTATGCTTCTCAAAAAAATCAAATTCCCCCCGGTCTTCCCTTAGCTCTGGCGGTACAAAATTGAGATCAAGTTCTTTATAAATTTCTTTTTCAGAAGCTGTTTTTACGGGGCGATCGAAATCGGTATTTCCTTTTTCATCCATCTGGAAAAGTCCGTACTCATTTAGAGTCAGGCCTTTATCGCGAGCACGCTGACGCATAACAATATTATGCTCTTTACTTCCCGTAAAATACATAAGCGCGGCCGGGAACTGCTCTTCCGACACAATTCGCAAATCTACCTGCCGGCCCTCGGCAGTTCGAACAGAAGATTTTGTATCTCCTTTACCTAAAACTTCTACCACATCTTTATGGGACGTAAAAGTTGCAAAAATGGTAGCCGCATCATCTTTTTCAGCGGCAATTAAAATATCGATATCGCCTATTGTTTCGGCGCTTCGGCGAAGTGAACCCGCAACTGAGATTTGCTTAACACCATTAAGACCAGAAAGTGAGCTATACATTCGGTCTGAAATATCCATGGCTACATCGAGGCGACAGCGCTCTGAAAACTGCTCCATCCACTCGATCGACTTCAGGATTTTTGCGGCAGATTTTTGGCCCATCCCGCTAAGGCCAGCCACAGAGCCATCCGAACATTTCTCCTTAAGCTCGCTGATTTCTGTAATACCCAGTTCCTTATGGATTTTATATATTTTTTTGGGCCCGAGACCCGAAATACCAAGCCATTTCACCAAGCCTTCGGGCACTTTTTCCTTCAGCATGGTAAGTACCGGAATTTCGCCTTTCTCCTGCAGCTGATAAATATCTTCGGCTATCGACTTACCAATGCCCTTAATGTCGGTTAGTTTTTTTGCATCCACAATTTCTTGTATATCTTCCTGCAATCCCTCAATAGTACGTGCAGCGCGGTCAAATGCGATCGCTTTAAAATCATTTTCGCCGGCAAGGCGCATGTACGTTGCTGTTGTTTCCAGCTGCTGAGCAACAAAGTGGTTTTCTAGTTTCATGAATTTATAACTGTGTGAAAAGTTTTTTTGACGTTTAAGAATGCTTAACAGCTTTTCTGTTTTATTTGTATATCCCGAGACATAATTTAGTAGAAGGCTTTGCAAAACCACTCTTTTGCCCGTCTTCTTCCTTGGATCAAAAATA
>JAIULZ010000053.1 GCA_022565805.1 Balneolales bacterium | reverse complement strand
AAACCCAGCCGCAACGCGGCGACATATTCATAGCCCGGGGTGGCAGGCCGCAGCGTAGCCCGGCCGTGAGCCCCGGGTGAGGAATGGATTTAAAAAAGCCCGAGTCGTGATGTTTTTGAAAGCAGAAAATCGGCCGAGGGCAACGTTCTAAACACATCAAAGAGATAAGGCTCGGCGGAATATAAGCAGGATGGGTACCAGGTATTAGCAGTATTCAATTACCCATTGCCAATGAAATGTTGGGTTAATGTACTTCAGGGGTTCGAACTTCAATATACTACAGCTCCAACTCTGTGAAATTACGACCCCACTCTGAATTTACTTACGATACAGCCTTACGATTACCTGTAAATACTACGATGGCATGCCATATTAGTCCGGCCAGAATCATGGCTACTCCGTAGAGCATAACATCAAGAGGAATCCAGAAAGCAAGCGTTAAACATCCTGTAAGTCCCAGGGCCGGTACGATTCGCGGGTAGAGTCGCTGTTCTGCAGGCAGTAAAAAAGCGCTGATGTTAGTAATGGAGTAGTAAATCAAAACGGTAAAAGCGCTGAACGACCAGGTAAACCGGAGATCACCGCTTAACACAAGCACACCAATAATAATGCCCGTAACCCAAACGGCCGTAACCGGACTTTGTGAGGCTGGGTGAATAACCCCGGTTTGTTTTGGGAAATCGCCTCTTCTGGCCATGCTCAGCATCACCCTTGATAAACCTAGTAGTAAGTTAAGCAGCACCCCGGCCATAGCAGTAACGGCCGTTATAGAAATAATAAGTCCTATGCCCGGCACCGGCAAAAGCTGAGCCACGCTCATCAGCGGGGCGGCGTCTCCATCAATGGTGTTTCCAAAAGCCTCGGAACCCATCACCTGCAATGCAACCAGTGTTACCAGCGAATACAGTACCACAATTACCAGCATACACAGAATGATGGCTTTCGGAATAGTTTTGCGGGGATCGGTTACTTCTTCGCCAAGTGTAGCAATTCGGCCGTAGCCAGTATAGGCTACAAACATAAGTGCGGATGCATAAATCAGAGATGATGAATCTATATCGGTAAATGCATTTTGAAGCGGTTCTGCTGGCATTCCATTAATTCCAAAACTGGCAAGAACCATGAGTGCGAGTCCGCTAAGGGTGATGCCCACAATAAACTTATTGGCCGAATTGCTTCTGCTAATGCCGCCGGAAACCAGTATGGTTAGAAATAAAACAATAGCCAGCGAAAGCAAAATATAGGCCTCACCAGAAATGTTACGACCAAAAATAAAGAGTAGATAGCCAGAACACCCAAGCGCTGCAGTAGCCGCCGAAGCCGATTTAGCCGTCAGAAACATCCAGCCAGCCGTAAAACCGACCCATGAGCCCAAAACCCGATTCCCATATTCGTATGTACCCCCGCTTACGGGATAAGCCGCTGCAAGCTGTGCGCTCGAGAGTCCGTTCAAAGCCGCCACAATAGCCGCAATAAGAATAGCCAGCATAACCGTATTGCCCGCGATTTGGGTAGCAAGCGCTATACTCACAAAAAGTCCGGTTCCCACAATAGAACCCAAACCCATTAATATGGCACCGGGAGTACGAATAGCGCGTTTTAAGGTAGTCATGAATCGGTTGGCTTATGGTTCGGTAACTAATCGACTGCAATGGCCTTTTCTACGCGAAATGGGCTATTGAGAGCACTAAGGGTAAGCTATAATTTGTATTTTTACAACTACGCAGTGTTATCAAATTTTAAAGAGGGGATGACGGGAGTAGAAATATTTAATATGAATACATTCTGTAAGGCTCCGTAAAACCCACGAATAATTAGCTATGGCTTCGATCCATCCTGTTTTTCTATATCTCTAACCCGAACGGTATGGTAAGCAAAGTGAATGTCTTTTTCATTTTGGAAACGTTCAAGAATTTGAAGCCATATTTCCTGTTCTGTAGCACGGGTTTTGCGCACCGGACTTAGGTAACGGGCCGTTAATCGAACTCCATTATCGCCTACACTTACAAAAACTGCAGGAGTAAGAATATTAAATTTGAGCATAAAAGACTCCTGCGCCTGCTGCAAAGACTTTCTCGCCTCCTCTACATAAACCTCGACCGTTTCATTGGTAATTTCAAGAAGAATAGACCTGGCTTTGGTATGATTCGACTCAAAGGTGATATTAACCGGAATTTCGTGCCATATATAGGGAAAACCACTCGTGTAGTTTGCAACCGTATCGGTAAAGACCTTATTGTTAGGGATGTGTATAATGCGGCCCGTACTTTGCTCGGCTCCCACTCTGCTGCCAACCTCAATAACAGAAAAAGTGAAAAGCCTTTTATCAATAACGTCGCCTTTAACACCCGCAACCTCAATACGATCGCCCATTTCAAATGGTTTTCGCACAACGATATAGAGCCAGCCCGCAAGATCTGTAAGTAGCTCGCGAAGCGCCAAAGCCAAGCCAACCGATAATAAACCCAGAAAAGTAGCCAGCGACTGAAAGCCTTCGAACCAGATTTTTCCAATAAGGAAAACACCCATCACAAAAGCGACCTGCGCACTATATCTCTTGTAGTTATAATGTATCTGCGGACTTTTGGACTGCCAGTATACTACAATCAAAAAAAGGTAGCGCACTAACAAAAGCACTACAATCACAGCTGCAGATTGCAGCAAGCTATCAGAAAAACCAACCGAAGTACCCAAAGAAGAGGCTACCTGCTCAGATAAACGCGTAAAAAATTCAGGTGTCATAGGCGTTTAAGGTACGCATAGAACCGACCTGTATCAATTAGTTTCAGTTACAAAATCACGAAATGATTTTTATTAAGATTAACGATTTCGAGCTCGATTCAAGCATCCCAAACTCCTGCCCAAGCTGAAGCATGGGCTTTTGAGATTTTATTTCTCCGGTGTGATGGATTTTTTGAACGGTAGAAATTACGGAACAGATTCTACGCTTTGGGGCTCAGAGGTTAATTCCGAAACCATTAACCCCGAATCAAGCTGAAGCATGATTCGGGAACGATGTTTTTTTCCGGCACTACGCTTTAGCTTGGTGGCAGATTGACCCATTTTGTTCTGCCCTGTAGACCCGGGCATTGATTCTTTGACCAGGTTTTACGGTTCGGGTTGGGATGACTTCATCGCCCAAATGACAACCTCTATAGCGTCGCTCTTTAGCCCGCGCTAACCCCAAAAAACATTCTTTTGGGGCCATTTGACACAAATAAAGTTTTTTTTGCGCATTTAACTACAGGAGAGCAGACAGCAGAGTCCCCATCATTTTTGGGATTTTTGCTTTTTTGTGATGTGCAATGCTGTACTTCGGTAATTGCTACAGATCGCTTGCATAACCTTCATAAATCGTACATGAAAAATATCCGTATCATGAATTCAAATACAATACCATCTACTTTAGTTGATTCTTCAACATCTACTCACATACAGCGCTTAAATCGTTATTTCAGCATCTTTATTATTCTTATCGCCGGTGCTTGGTTTGCAGCGGCGTGTAGCTCAAGCTCAAGCGATCCCGGTCTCGATGGGGATTTATCTATACAAGTTTCGGGGCCGGAAGGTTTGGGAATGTTTGTAAGCTATGCTACCTGGGATTCTGGTTCACAGGAGATGGATTTTGATGGTACTACAGCTAGTATACCCGCATCCGGAACCTATACAATGAATATTGACGGATCGGGCTTTGATGGTCTCGAAGTTGTCGTTTCTCTTTTTGATGAGAATGCCTCGGTAGTTGTGAGTCTTCTTAGCGATGGCGAAATAGTTGCCGAATCCGACAGCCCCGACGATGAAGATATGTATGTAATAACAGTTGGAGACTTCCCGGATTTTGATTTCTGATTTAAATCAAATTTAATCTCATCTCATCTGTTCCCATAGTTCCCCGTCGTTTTTTTTGGAGACTATCGGAATTAGTATTGTTGCGTATTTTCTCTAAAGGCTTTGTAAGGCAGCCAATCGGTATTGAGCCGGTTTAATCTACTGCTTTGCAAAGCCTTTTCTATATTTGTGATGGTTCATTAAGCTGTAATAGATGGCTTAAAAAAACAGCGGTTGATTGCCGGTCTTTTCTCAAACTGTTCGCCTATTCGAATTACTGCAAAATAATGTATCTTTCATAGCCTTTTCCGGGCAATCCCGTAAGCCCGCCATTTAGTGACCTTTAAATACAGCTATGAAAAAACGATTGTTTAAGAAATCTGTCTTTCTTTTTCTCCTTGCCATTTCGACCTTTGCAACCGGCACTTTAATAGCGCAGCACCAAAGCTTCGAGCGCGCAGAACAGCATTTTCTATTCCATACCGAAGCCGGTACCTGGCAGCTTCTGTTTTATACGCCGGAAATTTTAGAAGTAAACTTTTTTGAAGAAGGTAAATCTGCCGCCGACTACAACGTCTCTCATGCTGTAGTACTTCGGCCGGAAAATGTGCGGGTGCACGTAAACGAACACAATGACCTCATCACCCTTAGCACAGAAGGTATACACGTAAAGTATGATGTGCGCCGGGGCGAATTCAGCTATTCGTTCAAAGATCAGCATTTACTTTCGGCTCCGGACACCATCACACTAAACCATAGCACCAACGACGACGACGATAATGAGCAGACTCACAGCGAAGGTTTTCGAATCGATCTGCGGGTGAGCGAATCGGAGGCGCTTATGGGCGGAGGTTCAAGGGCGCTCGGCATGAACAGGCGCGGTAACCGGCTCGAGCTTTACAACAGGGCACATTACGGCTATGAAGAAAGATCCGACCTGATCAATTTCACCCTTCCCGTTGTAATGTCTTCGCGGGGCTATATGCTGCATTTCGATAACCCGACTACTGGCTGGCTCGACCTCGACAGCGGGAATGATCATACCCTGGGATTTGAGGCTTTTTCCGGAAGAAAAACGTTTCAGCTTATAGCCGGTGAGAGCTGGGAGCATATCATCCGAAATTATACCATGGTTACCGGGTTACAACCACTGCCGCCACGATGGGCTTTGGGCAATTTTTCCAGCCGTTTTGGCTACAGAACACAGCAGGAAGCGCTAGAGACCATTGCCGCGTTTCGGGAAAAGCAAATTCCGGTAGATACAATCATTCTGGATTTGTACTGGTTTGGTAGCGAAATGTTGGGCACTATGGGCAATCTTGCCTTTTACGAGCCCAACTGGCCCGACCCACAGCAAATGGTTCGGGAGCTTGAGGAAATGGGGGTGAAAACCGTGCTCATTACCGAGCCCTTTGTGCTTACCACCTCGAATCGTTGGGAAGAAGCCGTTCGGGCAAACGCTCTCGCCACAGATTCGCTGGGCAACCCGGCTACCTGGGATTTCTTTTTTGGCCATACCGGCCTTATAGACGTTTTTCACCCTGATGGGAAAAGCTGGTTTTGGAATATTTATAAAGACCTTAAAAATACATACGGCATTCACGGCTGGTGGGGAGATTTGGGCGAGCCGGAAGTTCATCCCGACTGGGTACAGCACCACACGGGCTCTGCCCGGGAAGTCCACAATATTTATGGCCATCAATGGGCGCGTATGATACACGAAGGCTACAGAAATAACTTTCCCGGTAAACGATATTTTAACCTTATGAGGGCGGGCTACTCCGGTTCGCAGCGTTTCGGAATGATTCCCTGGACGGGCGACGTGAGCAGAAACTGGGGGGGATTAAAGCCTCAGCCCGAAATTGCGCTCCAAATGGGCATGCAGGGCTTTGCGTACATCCACTCGGATTTGGGCGGATTTGCCTGGCCAAATGAAGATCCCGAGCTGTACGTAAGATGGATGCAATACGGAGTTTTCCAGCCGATTTACCGTCCACATGCACAGGATGATGTGCCTTCCGAGCCTGTTTTCTGGGATGAAGACACCATAAACCTGAGCCGCAAAGCAATCGAGCTACGCTATCGTTTAATGCCCTATATTTACACCGCAGCGTTTGAAAACTCAAGAAGCGGTCTCCCCATTATGCGTCCGCTGTTTTTTGAAGAACCCGACCGTTTCGAGTACTACCATATAGCCGAAAGCTACTTATTTGGCAGCGATTTTCTGGTAGCGCCCGTGCTTAGACAAGGCGAAAGACAGGTAACTGTTCACGCGCCATCTACCGCAAACTGGTTCGATTTTTATAGCGGAGCAAAGCTGGAAGGCGGCCGCTCGCATGATGTGCGCACGCGCAGAGAGTCGATTCCGGTGTTTGTTCGCGGTGGTGCAATTATCCCAAAAGCAGAGCTGGTTCAAACCCTGGATGACTACCACACCGCTTCTCTGGAGCTACTTTATTTCCATGATCCGGAAGCGCCTGAGTACCAAACCTTTGTGTACCACGACGATGGACTGAGTGAAGACAGCTACAAAGACGGACGATTCGAAAAATTGCATATAAAGCGCATAAATACCGAAGACAATGCGACTGATATTGCCTTTACGGTAGAAAACGGCGGATCTTTCGACCGTAGCTTTTCTGAAATAAAGTTTGTTCTCATTCATAAAGATGAAATGCCCGTATCCATAACTTTAGACGGCGAGGCCGTTTCATTTAGCCGTGGCACCGACGGGCGCGTTCGGTTAGATACCTTTACGCTAAGCGGAGACGAACACCACCTGCGCATCCAATTCTGAAAAAGCAGTGGCCCGTGCGCCCAAAAACCGTATATCATGCCATCATACCAAAGAATTGCTCTCAAGGGCTGGAAGCGTGAAAGCCTATATCGAATGTACGAAAGCTATGCCGATCCGCTGTTTTCTATCAGCGGGTTGGTACAGCTCGAGGGCTTGATTGCTAAAGCAAAACAGCACGGACTTCCATTTAGTCAGTGTCTGTATTTTAAGTCGCTCGTCGTTTGTAATGAGATTGAGGAATTCCGGCTGCGAATCGGCTCCGATTCCGCTTCAGGTTCTGATTTACGCCTGTATGAAAGTGTCATTGGCGGCACAACCATCCCAAAAGAAGACGGCACATTCGATTTCATCCGGTTTCACTATAAGCGCGGCATGGGCTTAGCAGATTTCTGCAGTCAATTTAATGTGGGGGAAGTTCATAAATCTGAACCTCAGCACGATCCGCTCCCGATAATCCGTCATACCATAATACCCTGGCACGCCTTCACCGCTGTAAAGCACCCTCGTTCGGGCACCAATGAAGACGCAATACCCAAAATTGCTTTCGGTAAATTCAAAAAAAACGAGGCCGGCCAAACCGTGGCTCCGGTTTCGGTAGAAGCCCATCACGGTCTTATGGACGGCCGGCACGTTTGCGAGTATTTTAGCAGAATGAGCCAAATCTGCGGGTAACAAATTGTACAAAACCATCCCCGAAGATTTAGAAATCGCATAGCGCGAGTCGCGTAGTTAACTGCCCGCCTTCCCACACTCGCACAAAAGATGAAACAGAGTTGCAACACATCTGTCTTCCTCATATATTGCAACTTTGTTGCGATAATAACGATCACACACTCATGAAAAAACTACCGGTTACCGTTTTAAGCGGCTTTTTAGGATCAGGCAAAACTACGCTTTTAAATCATATTTTAAGCAATAAGCAGGGGCTTAAAGTAGCTGTTATTGTGAATGATATGAGCGAAGTAAACATAGACTCGCAAATTGTGGAAAATTCAGGAGCGCTTTCCAGAACAGAGGAGCGTCTTGTAGAAATGAGCAACGGCTGCATTTGCTGTACCTTACGGGAAGACCTTATTGAAGAAGTTGCGCGTTTGGCCAAAGAGGAACGCTTCGACTATTTGCTTATTGAAAGCACCGGCATTTCGGAACCACTGCCGGTTGCACAGACTTTTTTCTTCGACATTCCCGATGCTGAAACAAATCTTTCGGATATAAGCCGCCTCGATACACTGGTTACCGTGGTAGATGCATCATCCTTTAGCGAAAACCTGAATACCGTAGCCTCACTAATCGACCGCGGCTGGCACGAAAGCGAGGAAGATAACAGAAGTATCGCGCATCTGCTGATCGATCAGATAGAATTCGCTAACGTTATTTTGCTCAATAAAACAGATCTCACAACGGAAGAGCAGCTCATTTCGATCGAAGCCATTATAAGAAGACTTAATCCCGGCGCCCGATTGATACGAACCCTGAAATCTGAAGTCGATTTGGGCGAAATACTAAATACAGGGCTTTTTGATTATGATGAAACTTCCGCCTCGGCCGGATGGATAAAAGAGCTGGAAAATGAGCACACCCCCGAAACCGAAGAGTACGGAATCAGCTCAATTGTAATTCGCACATCGCGGCCATTTCACCCCGGCAGACTGTGGGATTACATCAAAAACTACTGGCCGGGCTCTGTGCTTCGGTCAAAAGGAATGATTTGGATTGCTTCAAGGCCGGATATTGCCATTCAGTGGAATCAGGCGGGAAGCTCGGTTGATGCGCAGCCTGCCGGCGTTTGGTGGGACTCCATGCCAAAAATTGAGCGGAATCAGCATCCGTCGTTTCAGGCTAATGAAGAACATATTATGAGCCGCTGGACCAAAGATTTCGGAGACCGGTTCAACGAGCTGGTGTTAATCGGGCAGCACCTCGACAAAGATTTGCTTAAGCAGGAGCTGAACCTTTGTCTGTGCAATCTGGAAGAAGTTGAATACTACAAAAACGGGGGCTCATTTCCAGACCCCTGGCCAAAATGGAACTAAAACTATCGTAGAAAATGCAACGAAAGGATTTTCTTGCCAAAATGGCAATTGGTGCGGGATTTATGTTTCAGCTGCCCTTTTCGGGTGAGTTTATCTCCGCAAAGCAGGTAGAAAAAGGGTTTAGCAGCACGCCCGATGCCGGTATTGTTTATGATGCCATCATAATTGGAGGAAGCTACGCCGGACTCACTGCCGCAATGGGGCTGGGGCGCTGTCTGCGCAAGGTTCTTGTAATTGATGAAGGTAGCCCGCGAAATAAAATGTCTCCTTCAGCCAATAATCTGTTTAGCAGAGACGGTCAATCGCCGCAGGAAATTAAGGGAGCCGTACTGCAGCAGCTGGAATCGTATCAGAAGTATTTGAGCATAAAACATGCTGCCGTAACCCAAGCCACTAAAACCGACAGCGGGTTCCAGGTTCGTACCGGAGATGGTGAAAGATGGAGCGCCAAAAATCTGATTTTTGCCAGTGGCTTAACCGACGAGCTACAGGAAATATCGGGACTGAAAGAGCGCTGGGGAAATGGCGTTTACCATTGCCCGTACTGCCACGGCTGGGAAAACAGAGGGAAGAAAATTGCCGTAATTGGTCCGGGCAACCGTAACCTTTCGATGGCCAGTATGCTCACAAACTGGACTTCCGATCTTACATACATAAGCCGGGGCGAACCGCTAAATCTCCCGGATGAGTCGGTGGCCATGATGCGCGCGCTTGGCATCTTTATTATAGAAGAAGAAGTAAACGAAATCCGGGGAGAAGTAGGAAATCTTCGCCTGCAATTAAACAGTGGAGAGGAGTTGCAATTCGAATCCGTTTTTGCACCCGGCGTTGGCCGCTTTAACAGCAGCATAGCCCGTGAACTGGGATGTGAAACCATGCCAAACGGCGCTATCAAGGTAAATGAAAGCTACCTGAGCAATATAGAACGTTGCTACGCCATTGGTGATGTAAGCAGTCGCACAAACGGACAAATAATTCACGCGGCGTATTCCGGTACGGTTGCCGCGGCGCAGGTGAATAATCAGCTCATGCAGGACGATTTTCGCGCTAAAACTGCCGCTCTAACCGCAGATTAACTTTTTCAAAAAAACTGAATGAGTTTTCAGATTCAAATCGAGGAACTAAGAACTGCAAATAACATAACCAACTCTCCTCGAAAATACGTTTGAAACCTAATCATAAACCGATAATTACCTATGCTTGAAGCCAATAGTTTAACCAAGATCTACAGCGGGTTCACGGCTCTTTCCGATCTGTCTTTGCAGGTAAATGAGGGCGAAATTTACTGCCTTCTTGGTGCAAACGGAGCCGGGAAAAGCACAACCATAAATCTGTTCCTGAACTTTATTGAAGCCGACAGCGGCACTGCCTATGTGAATGGATTAAATGTGTCTGAAAAGCCTGTTGAGAGCAAGAAACACATCACCTATATACCGGAAAACCTTTCGCTGTACAAAAATTTGAGCGGCTTGGAGAATCTGGCTTTCTTTTGTGGTCTTTCGGGGATGAAGCTGGATGATGCCGCGTTGCGCGAAACCCTAACTGCAGCCGGGCTACAGCCTGATGCCGCCGATAAAAAAGCGGGGCAGTACTCCAAAGGAATGCGCCAGAAAGTTGGCATTGCGCTGGCAATGGCAAGAAACACAAAAGTACTGCTGCTGGATGAACCAACAAGCGGTCTCGACCCAGCCGCAAGCAATGAGTTCGCAGAGCTGTTGCGAAAAATGAGGGATCAGGGAGCGGCGGTACTCATGGCAACTCACGACCTTTTCCGCGCCAAAGAAACTGGTAATAAAATCGGCATAATGAGCAATGGAAAACTGGTTGAAGAACAGCCGACATCGAGTCTGACTCATCAGCAGCTTGAGCGTCTGTATTTATCACATCTTGCAAACTGAACCATAAAGTGCCGGGCTAATCTGTATGATGCAACTCCTCTTGAAAAACGAACTGCGCCTATACCTGCGCGACGGCGTGCTTAAAGCCGTTTTTATAACTATGGGAATCCTTTTTATCGTATCGGTTGTAACCGGATACCATAACTTTGAAATGCAGCAATCGCAGCATGCCGAAGCCACAGAGCTCTCTCGCCTGCAGTGGGAACAGCAAGGTGATAAGAATCCGCATTCGGCGGCACACTACGGCACCTATGCATTCCGGCCGGTGAGCGTGCTAACCGTTTTTGAGCCGGGCATTCAGCCTTTTACCGGCGTTTCTTTATTTCTGGAAGCCCATACGCAAAACACAGCCCGATACAGTGAGCTGGAAGACCGGAATCCGCTTGCCCGGTTTGGCGAATTAAGCCCCACTTTCATTTTTTTATATCTCTTCCCGCTTCTCATCATAATTCTGGGCTGTCGTAATCTTACATCCGAAAGAGAGAACGGAACCTTCAGGATGATGCTCGCACAGGGCGTTTCGGCCGGTCGCCTGCTTCGAGCTAAAACCGCCGGGCTTTGGCTGGTTACCGCCCTGCTTTACCTTCCGTTTATTGTAATTGGCCTAATTGCCCTGTTGTTTACAAGCCCCGGCTCCGATACGTTTTTTAGATTTGCTGTATTTACCTTAAGCTGGTTTTTGTACTTCGGCGTGTTCATACATCTTTCCATCTTTATATCTGCACGGCTGCGGTCTTCTTCTGTAGCTTTTCTGTCTTTGCTGGGCTTCTGGATGCTTAGCACACTGCTTATGCCGCGATTGATAAGCAACATCAGCGCAGAATGGCATCCCGTACCGAATGCCGCAGAGTTTAGCATTGCTATTCGCGAAGATCTTGAGCGCGGTATAGATGGCCATAACCCGTATAATGTACATACCGCCGCGATTCGAGACTCTGTACTTGCTGCACATGGCGTAGAATCTCCGGATGAGCTTCCCTTTAATCTGGGTGGCTATATGCTGCAAATCGGCGAAGAATATGAAAAAATGGTGTATGATTACCATTTAGCTCGAATTGCCGGTCTGCACGACAAACAAATCGGGGTTTATCTGGCAACTTCGGTCTTCTCCCCATCTACCCTCGCCAGACAGCTCAGTATGAAAGCGGCCGGAACCGATCTGCAGGCCGACCGCGATTTCTATCACGCGGCTGAAGCCTATAGGCTGGAGCTTGTAAGGGAGCTTAATGAACATCTGAAAGTCCATGCCGTGGGAGATCAGAACTTTGGATTTACCGCAGGCTACGACTTCTATAAAACCAACCCCACTTTTCAGTACGACTCACCCCCGCTACATTTCTCAGGCTCGGGAATGGCCAGCCTTTTGGCTCTGCAGCTCATTTGGCTTATTGGCAGCTTTCTGCCGATAAACCTCTCCTCCGTTTACCGAAATATGCAGCAAGGAGGAACCGCATCATGATTCGGCATATTCTGTATTACGAACTCAAGAAAAGTCTCGCAGACCGCTGGCTGTGGATAGTTTCAATCATTTTAATCGCCACAACCGCAACCGGCTTGTATGAAGGTCACCGCTTGACCGAAGCCCGATTGAATTCGCTCGAGTTTGTGCGAACACAAGAAGCAAATTTTTACGCTTCGCAGCTTGAGCGTCTTAAGCAAAAAGAAGCTGGAGAAATTGAGATCGAAAACTGGTGGCAAGATCCGGCAAATCCGCTGGTTTTGTCGGCTTTCGGGGCAGCCGGCAAACATGTGGTTATTGAACCCGGCCCGTTTTCGGTGCTTGCTGCGGGTCAGTCCGATATTTTCCCATTCTATGGCAAAGTTCGCCTCACGGCATCTCAGCCGCTGAGGGATAATGCGTTTGAAAACCCGATTCATAAGCTGAACGGGAAATTCGATCTGGCGTTTGTACTGGTTTGGCTGCTGCCGTTAATTGTGATTGCGCTGGGCTACAACTTGCGGTCATCCGAGAGAGAAAGCGGCACGCTCTCCCTTTTGCAATCCATGCCGGTGCCCGTCAACACGGTTCTTAGGGCTAAAATAATATATCGATATGCACTCATTTCTATCATCACGCTTTCATGTCTCTTTGGTGGACTTCTGCTTTTTGGGGTTCCGGTTTTTTCTCTAAGCGGCTTAGGCCTTGCGGCTACAGTACTGCTTTATCTCGGTTTTTGGTTTCTGCTATGCTATCTCATAAACCTGACTGAAACATCGAGCGCTGTAAATGCGGTACTTCTTTTCGGGGCCTGGATAACGCTGCTTCTTATAGTGCCTTCATTGCTCAATACTATTGCTAATGCGCTTCATCCCGTGCCTTCAAGGGCGGTTTGGGTAACCGAGCGAAGAGCTATTGGCCAGGAGGCAACTCAAAAACAAGACGAGCTCGTGGAAACCTATTTTGCTAATCATCCGCAAGAAGTACCCGAAGAAGACATTCCGGACTATCTGGAAATCTGGAACGCCCGTCTAATACGCGCCGACTACGTTCGGGAACGGCAGCAACAGGCGCAGCTGGCTTTTGAGCAGCCGGTTCAGGCACAGAAAGCGCTCGTTAATCGATTGAAATACCTCTCCCCGCCTATGCTTTTTCAAAGTTACTTAGAAAAGCTCTCGGGCAACAATGCCGACCGCCTGCGAAATCTTGATCATAAAATGATGGCTTTCCAAAATGAGTGGAACGACTTTTTCGTAACTCGGCTACAGCGTCTCGAGTATCTTACCCCCGAAGATTTTGATCAAATCCCATCACCCTAAAGAGATACCGAGGGATCTAGGAATGAAAGGGTTTATAATTTGATATCGGGTCGAACCTGAATTTGGGTTAGGTTCGTGCCCGGCAGGCTTTCGCCACAGAGGCTGAGGCTCAGGCTCAGGCTAAATTTAACAGCAACCAACAATCCAAAATCCAACACTCAAAATTCATCACTAGCTCCGGCTCCGGTGGCCTGTCAAATCACTTTAAAAAACTTTACAAAGTTAACAAATGCTGCGCATAAGAAATGATGTTAAGTACGTATTGCAGTAAAAGCGTTACCAATAATCTGAGAAAATATAAGCTCCTCAAAAATACTTACTTCATGAATCTTCCTAATAATTATCCTCATACTATTAACGACAGGCGTATGGGTTTTGCGCTTCTGAGATTTATGCTCGGTGTAAATATGCTGGGTCGTGTTTTGGTACGACTACCAGATATAAACGGCTTTGCCGAAGGTATGGCCAATAACTTTTCCGATACGATTTTACCAGCTCCTTTTGTGCTGGTTTATGCCTATATCATATTGCTGGTAGAGGCCGTAGTTGGTGTTTTACTGATTTTAGGATTTAAAACAAGATGGGCGCTTGTAGCTCTCGGCTTACTGCTTACTACTCTGGCGTTTGGCATGATTTTGCAGCAGAATTATGGTACTGTAGCAAATATTCTGGTGTACGGCTTTGCCACTACTTTCCTTCTCTTTTATACGCGCTACGACTATTTTGGCGCAGATACAGGCTTTTCTCTCGACAAATAGAGCAAGGCCGTGATTTTGAATCCTGAATGGTGAATTGACCGAGGAGCAAGTACCGAAGACGGAGGCGAATACAAATAAAAGTATCGTATTCCTGAGTGGCAGACTTTGTGTTAAAACGAACGCTGTGTCTTACTGTTTTGAATTAGCAATAAACAATAAACAGTTACCAATGGGAGTATTATAGGTGCCTTTTTTGGGGCTTGAACTTGGTTTTTCTGCGGCTTCATGCTTCCCACTCTGTGAAAATCTGTTCCCTCTGTGGTAAACAACCTGCCGGGTTCAAATTAACCCCTGATTTTGGAATCGAGCTCGTGGCGCTTTGTTTATTTGCGATTGTTGCTGTTTAGGTGTTGCAGTGGGTTCTGTATCCTGCATCGCCATCTGCTGGCGGTAGCTGGAATACATCTAATCCCGGGCGATAGTTGTATGGATCTGAAACAACATTCAGCAATTGTTCAAGTGCCTCTGTATCCTGCTGCTGCGATGCTTTTTTTAAGGCGTCTTCCACAAGGTGATTCCGGGGAATATAAACCGGATTTGAGCTCTGCATTCGCTTAATTGCACTACTTACCCCATCTTTTTGGCATTCTGTCGTGGCTTTCCATTTTTCTATCCATTCCTTCACTATCCGCTGATCGAAACAGCCTTTTTCGGCTTCAAGAGCTTTTTCGCTGAGCACGTTACGGCCTTGTTCAAGCCGGGATTCAAGATATAAAAAGGTGTTTGTATAATCGGCTTCGTAATCTCTCATCCATTCGAGTAAATTATTAATCATATCCTCATGTTTTTGAAACTCCGAGGGATTCAATCCGATTTTGGCACACATCATCTTTTTCCAGGCTGTTTTGTATTGGTCAGGAAACGGGCTCAATAAGTCCCGAAGTTTTTCGACTGCCTTTTTTTCGTCTTTATCAACCAGCGGCATAAGCGCGCCGGCAAGACAGCCCAGATTCCAGTGCGCGATGGGCGGTTGATTCACATACGCATATCGGCCCTTTAGGTCGATACCGCTAAATACGGTTTTGGGATTATACGCATTCATAAATGCACAGGGGCCAAAATCGATGGTTTCACCGGCTATGCTCATGTTATCTGTATTCATTACACCATGTACAAAACCTACGCGCATCCATTCGCAAATTAAGGAAAGCTGCCGGTCCATTACCTGCTGCAAAAACGCCAAAGCAATATTTTCATTATCATGCTTTAGAATTTCCGGGAAATGACGCTCAGCCGCATACATCAAAAGGGCTTCAAGCGAAGATTCGGGCAACCCGGCTCTGGCATACTCGAATGTTCCGGTTCGGATGTGGCTCGATGCTACCCGTACCAAAATGCCGCCTCTTTCGGGAACTTGCCGGTACACGGGTTCTCCCGTATCACAAACGGAAAGACTTCGTGTAGCAGGTATGCCCAGGTAATGCAACCCTTCGCTCATTACATATTCGCGCAGCATGGAACTTAACGCCGCTCTGCCGTCTCCGGATCTGGAATATGGTGTTCGTCCCGAGCCTTTAAACTGTAAATCCTTCAGGCTTCCATCTATATCGGTTTGTTCGGCCAGCATAAGCGCGCGACCGTCGCCAAGCATAGTAAAATTCCCAAACTGATGACCTGCATAGGCCTGTGCAAAAGGGCGAAAACCGTCGGGTAGCGTATTTCCCGAAAGCAATTCTGCTGCGGGAACTCCTTGAGTGGCGTCTTCAGAAAGATGCAGACCAAGGGCTTCGGCCAGTGGCTTATTAAACAGTACTATTCCTGGCTCTTTCACGGCCTGTGGCTTCAAAAAGCTGTAGAAAGAATCTGGTAGCTGCGTATAGCTTTTCTTTTTATTGCTGTTCCAACCCGATATGTACATTGAGGATAAAATTATTTGATGCAAAATTTTGGTAGGTAAAGTAACGTATACATCACCCTGTTTCAAATTGCAAGGCTTGTACAAGGCTTTGTAAAACCACTTTTTTGCCCGCCTTCTTATACACTATTGGCAAGCGTGAAGCAATATGGATAGTTCCAATCCTGCTGAGCGAAGAGCGGAAAATCAGTAAAGCATAAAATGCGGTAACTTATTAAATTTTTCACCTACCGATAAAAGAATTTATTTATCTGAAACGAGGATGTACTGATGGATATTGAAACCTACCGAAACTACTGCTTGTCTTTTAGGGGCGCCGGGGAAAGCCTGCCGTTTGATGAAAAAACGCTGGTTTTTAAGGTGATGGGAAAAATATTCAGCATCACAGATATTGATTCTTATGATATGGTTCTGGTGAAATGCCGGCCCGAAAAAGCCATTGAGCTCCGTGAAGTGTATTCGTACGTGCAACCCGGCTATCATATGAATAAAAAGCACTGGAATAGCATTATGATGGATACATCCGAGCCGGTTTCGCCACAGCTGCTCCGGGAGTGGATTGCAGAATCTTACGCGCTTGTGGTTTCGGGCCTTACGCGCAAGCAAAAAGCGGAACTCGAACAGCTGCCCGGTTCCGCTTTTTAATCTGCCGCTTGGCTTTGTCGGTTAAACTTTTTTGTTTTTTTTCGGGTGATGAAATCTGATCAAAAATCAGCCTTTTTTTAAAAATTACCCCATCCGAATAATTCCTGAAAAATTTATTTCACTACAGTCACTTTCAGCACATCTGTCGTATTTCCCATTATCCCGCGAACCAAGTACACGCCGGAGGCAAGTGCGTCGGCATTCATGGTTACCTGATGGCGGCCCGCAGAAAAATGCTGGTCAGTGATGGTGGAAACAAGCCTGCCGTCTGAGGTGTAGACCTGCAGCCGAACATTTCCGCTTTCGGGAATACTGAAGCTAATTTGAGCCGATGGATTAAACGGGTTCGGATAGGCTCCGTGTAGCGCAAACACCTTTGGAAGCTCGTCTTCCGGGTCCACAGAAACCGGAAATCTTACCTCGTAGTTGATCACTTCAGAAAAATCACTTACTCCGGCTTCATTCTTGGCGTTTACCCTCACATAGTACCATCCATCAGGAAGCATATCACTGGTAAATTCTTCTTCGGTTACCATTTCATCAATTTCGGGAGATTCGAACTCGCTGTTAGATGAAATCTGTATTCTATAGCTTTCTGCAAGCTCAGATGGAGTCCACATTACGGTATGAAGTGAAGTTACCAGGTCGCCATTTTCCGGACTGGTAATTTCTGGCACCTCGGGAATTTCCGGCTCATCAACTTCTGGTACAAAGCGGTAGATTCGCCCGTTGCCGTAAGACAGCACATAGATTTCGCCATTGGCATCTTCCCCGAATGATGAAATATTGAATGGAGTATTAATAAGCTCTGTATTTGAAATGAATTCCTCATTTTCAAGATCATAATCCAGCGCCCATATACGGCCGGAAATAAAATCTCCGTAGATATATTTCCCGAAAAGCGAAGGATTGGCCGAACCTCGGTACACGTAGCCGCCCGTAATTGAACGGTCGCCCTGATTGTGGTTGTATTCAAAAACAGGCAGTTCGAGACCAGTCGGGTCGCAGTTCGTACCCGCTGGATAGCAGTTCGATCCTTCCAGAATATTCCAGCCGTAATTCAGTCCGTTTTCGATGGTATGAATAGCTTCCCAAGCGTTCTGACCCACATCACCGGTCCAGAGAACTCCGCTTTCACGATCGAATGAAAACCTCCACGGGTTGCGAAGTCCCCAGGCATAAATTTCGTTTGCACCATCGGGAGATCCCACAAACGGATTGTCTTCCGGAATGGCATAAGCAAGGCCTACATTAATATTGTCTACATCAATTCGCAGCATGGCCCCTAGTAAAGTTTGCGGGTTCTGGCCATGATTTTGCGGGTCGCCGCCGCTGCCGCCATCTCCTGATGCGATGTACAGGAATCCGTCGGGACCAAATGAGATTTGACCGCCATTATGATTTGCAAACGGCTGATTAAACTCCAATAAAACCTCTTCGCTGTTTGGATCTCCATTTCCGTCTTCATCTGCAGTAAACCTGGAAATCACCGTGCGAAGTGGGCTTGACGCCGTATAATTCACATAAAAGCGGCCGTTCTGCTCAAATTCGGGGTGAAAAGCCAACCCAAGCAATCCACGCTCACCACCGGATATAAGCCGACCTGAAATATCGAGCCATACTTCAGCCTGTGGTGATTCTGCTGCTATATCAAGCCGGTAGATTTGTCCGGGCTGAGACAGCAAATAAATATAGGTGCTGCCGTTTACCGGAGCTTCCAGACCCAGTAATTGAGTAATGCTAACATTCGGAAATGGCTGCTCCAATTCATAATTCACTTCCTGAGCTTCGGCCTGAATGGCAAAAAATGCCAGCAGGAACAAAAAGCTGTAAATAGTTTTCATAAAAATCACCGTCAGTTCAGTTCAGTTATTCATTTCATTGTTAAACCAATTAATGCATTTCTGCTCTAAGAAACCAATTTTGGCGATGAACAGTTTGCAATTAGCAATTAACAATTAACAATGCTCTTCTAATTAGTTTATTATCTTAATTTGAGCTTCATTCCCCCCCCCTCTGTGAACCTCCTCAAACTCTGTGGTAAAAATCTACCGGGTTCAAATCTACTCAGAAATTCAGAATCTACCCGATACAATTAAAAAATGAACAAAGACCAGCGGTCATTTTCGAGCATTGAATCTTGGATGACGTGTCTATGATGCCGTTAACTTTACCTCAGCCTCAAGCCTCAACCTCAACCTCTGTGAACCTCCTCAAACTCTATGGTAAAAATCTACCGGGTTCAAATCTACTCAGAAATTCAGAATCTACCCGATAGCATGGAACATAATGAACAAAGACCAGCGGTCATTTTCGAACATTGAGTCTTGGATGACGTGTCATTGATGCCGTTAACTTTACCTCAGCCTCAACCTCAACCTCTGTGAACCTCCTCAAACTCTGTGGTAAAAATCTACCGGGTTCAAATCTACTCAGAAATTCAGAATCTACCCGATACAATTAAAAAATGAACAAAGACCAGCGGTTTGTTTAAGTATTAAGTTTGTAGTTTTGTATGTGTTGAGTTGATGGAAGCGGCAGCTCAATTTTTACCGCAGTGCCTTCGCCCTCTTCTGATTCAATCCAAATTCGACCACCAAATGCAAGCACTACGGTGCAAGCCTTTGTGAGACCAAAACCGCCGCCCATAGTTCTAATTTTAGTTTTCACATTACTGGCGCGATAGCCGAATTCTACCACCCTATGCAGCTCATCTTTTGGAATACCAATTCCTGAATCGCGAACAACTACGCGCAACATGGTTTCTGTCTGCATAATGCCAATATCTATGGTACCACCGGGTTCGGTATATTTACGAGCGTTTGCCGCAAGATCCCGGATAACGTCTTTTACAGAAAGTGGCATAAATAAACGGGGTTTAAATATACTGTCTACTTCAAAATTTAGCAGATAATCCTGACCATCGGTAACAGCCGCAATATTCTTAACGATACGATAGCGTCCGCGGCTGTTTTTTTCCATCGCTCCAAAGAATCGTGAAAAATCATATTTGAACTGATCAATATCATAAACCAGCCACTCGGTCGGATTTTCCCACTTTTGCCAGACCTCCTTAAAACGAACACGCATCACTTTAACAATATCAGAAATGCTTTCGCGATAAAATGCAAGATCCTGATCATCAATCCTGCAGTCAGATTCTGCAAGAATGCCGGGAAGAGCAAGGAGTGCATCACCATATAAATAAATCTTTTGCAGGCTTAGTACCTCCTTATCCTGTGTTTTAATGGCCTCAAGCATGTGCCTGTTTTGCTTCAGCAGGCTGTTAATTGGTTCGCATTCAGAATCTCCCATCAGCATTTGTAACTGCGACGATATAACAGAAACAAGATTAATAACCGAATGCATGTCAATTTCTGCTGCACGTTCGGGATCGGACTTTAACAGTTCGGTGATTTCCATAATTTTTGTATTAAATTCGAAGGCCGTATGCTAGCTTTCATTTATTTAAAAATAAGCCTAATTAAGAATTTGAGAATTTTGCCGAGCCGGTAAAAACAGGCCTTAGAGGATTTAAACAGTTGGTTTACCGAAAAAACTAATTTGCTCATTTCAAACTTTTATATCCAAAATCTAAGCATAATTTCAGTTAAACCGAACCCCATTTACCGGTATTGTTCTCACTATGATTAGGGTCTTTTTCCAGTTTAATTTTTTATAAACTACCCTTCCGAAACCTTACATACACCTTTCATAAATTAATTATCTAACTTGCTTTTGGTTAAATAAAGCAGGATATGGCTCCGAAAAGTAAGCTACTTACCATAATTTTTTGTAATTCCCCAAAAATGATTTTTCCATACATTTTTTTTCCAGCCGTATTAAAATGATGAAACTTTGTACGGGCTTTCCATGTATTAACCGGTGCATATGTGCCAGATAAATAACCTAAGACAGGAGATTATTCAGGGGCATTTGCAGTCAATTCAGTTTTTATAAGTTTGTTTTAAAGCTGTCGTGCAGAATAAGCTGGCTTTAAAAAAGTCTTCATGAAATATTTTTTTTAATTTTAAGGCTAAATAAATGCAAAACAAAGTATTAAAAAAACCAAACATACTGGCGCTGTTCGTGCTCTTTCTACTATGCTCAGGTGCAGAAAAAGTAATGGCGCAGTTTACAACGCAGCCGTTTCATCAGCGAACCGATTTTCTGCTCACGAGTCCGTCTGCTATGAAATTCGGCCTTTACGGATACGACAACCCGGCTCTGCTAAACTATGTAGACGGGCCCGATTTCCTGTTTCAGTTTACAGATCAGGGTGGCATCGATTCCTTTAACCGGTTTGGGTTATTTACGGCCGTTCCAAATTTTGGATTTTCAGTACAACAGAACAATCTGGGTCGGGCGAGCTTTACCTCGTATTCTGCCGGTGCCGGATTTGGCGGCGCATCGGGTGCATTCGGCATTTCCTATAACTGGTTTGGGGGCGACTATTCGCTTATGGGGCTAAATCCCTACATCACCATAGGAACCATAACGCGGCCTTCGAAATATTTTTCTATTGGCCTGCTGTCTAACTTTGCCACCAACTCAAACGATTACGAAGCCGTGGCAGACCTTGGCATTCGTCCGTTCGGCAGCCCGGCAGCGGCTTTGTTTGCAGATTATGCCGTGCAGCGCGGTGTAGAAATTTTAGAAGGCACCTGGAGCGCCGGAATCGCGCTCGAACCCGTAGATGGCATTCGCCTTACGGGGCGCTACATTCATGATTTTGGCATTACCGCCGGACTCAGCTTCAGTTTTGGCCGCGCTGGTTTGCATACGCAGTCGCACCTGAACACCGGTGGCGATCATCAGTTTAATTCCTACGGAGTGCGCCTCGGCAGCTACGACCGGAATGTGATCGACTCCAAGCTATCATCTCAAGACCGGTATCTTTCTCTAAACCTTCGCGGACCAATGGTATATCAAACCAACCGGTTTTTCGACAACAGAAATACGCTCCAAAACACCCTAAGCACCATTCGCAAAGCATCCGAAGATCCGCGCGTGGCCGGTATTGTTGTAAATACTACCGGAATGCAGATTTCCCCCGCCATGATCTGGGAAATTCGCAACGAGCTTGATGCCTTTCGCGCCACCGGTCGCAAAGTGGTGATGTACATAGAGCGCGGCGGCATGAGCACGCTCCACCTCACCGCGGCTGCAGACTATGTGGTGATGGATTCTCAGGGCGGGATGAATCTGCCTGGCTTTGCGCAAACCACGACCTACCTCAAAGACCTGTTAGATCATTACGGAATCGGAGTAGATGAATTTCGGGAAATGACGCATAAATCTGCGTTAGAGTCTCTGTCTCGTCGGGAAGGCTCGCCCGAAGACCGCGAACAGCGTGAAGATTTGATAAACGGCTACTACGAGGTACTGCGCCGCGATATTACACAGGGCCGGAATATTACGGAGCAAGCTTTCGACGATCTCATTAACAATGGCCTTAGCCTGCTGCCAACCGAGTTAAAAGAAGCCGGACTCGTGGATACGCTGGCGCGATTCAGCGATATAAACGACGTTATCCGTAAATTTGAGGATCAGAGGATCAGCCGTATTTCCAGCGCTAATTTGCTGGCCAATCTGGAGCAAAGCGACGCACATTGGGGCGAAAAGCCCGCCATAGCTGTACTCTATGCCATTGGCGGCACACAAACTGAAGGCGGCATACAGGCCAGAAGACTGGCTTCAGAAATACGCTCAGCTCGCGGCAACGATAGAATAAAAGCCATTGTGCTTCGGGCCGATTCGCCCGGTGGCGATGCACTGGCGTCTGACCTTGTGGCCGAAGAGCTGCGCAAAACTATGGAGGAAAAGCCGGTTATCATTTCTATGGGAAATGTTGCGGCATCGGGCGGCTACTGGATTTCGATGTATTCCGATCAAATAATTGTTGTGCCCACCACGGTAACAGGCTCCATTGGCGTAATTTCCGGATGGATTTATGATGATGGCCTCACCGACCGGCTCCGCCTGAATTACCGCACCGTTTCACGCGGAGAATCGGCCGATCTATTTTCGGGTCCGTCGCTGCCGCTCTTTGGCCTGGAGCTGCCCGGCCGCAACCTGACCGAACGCGAACGCGAGCGCCTTATTTCTCAGATGCTTGTGCTTTATGATGGATTTATCGAGAAAGTAGCGGAAGGAAGAGACATGAGTACCGATGAGGTTCGCGCTGTGGCCGAGGGCCGCGTTTGGACCGGTGAGCAGGCCGTAGAAAATGGACTCGCGGATGAAATCGGAAGCCTCAGCTACGCCATCCAAGTGGCAAGCGCTAAAGCCGGACTCAAACCCAATGAAGCTTATGATATAATTGAAGGCCCTAATCCGCCTGCGTTCGATTTATTCCGCATTTTACCCATCCCCTCGCTTGTTCGCAGCGTAATGGAAACCTCGGACGCTCACACCACTATGGAAGACCCAATGGTAAACTACCTCAAAATGATGATAGAAAACAACGGTCAGCCATCGGTAGCTCTGCCTTTAGAAATCTATCAGCTTATTTACCAGCTAAGCCGGTATTAAAAACACCTGACAAGTTATAGTGAAGTCGTAAACAAATCCTCAGCTTTAAAGATTTATTTAAGGCTGAGGATTTATTTTTTGAAATCTCTGCAGTCTATTTTTGACCAGCGAATAATTCTTTGGGTGATGGGTTTCTTTGCAGTTTATGGGCTTATATTCATTAACTCGTTAAACTGTTGGGTAGCAACAAGTTTTGCTGATTACACACAGTGTTGCACAGTTTTTTTCTGACCATTTGATGGTTTACTGGACTATGGCAAATTATTGCTGAATTGTTTATTCGCCCCCTCCCAACCCTCCCCCGATGGGTTATGGGCTTTTAAAAAATTAATTCAAAGGCGGGAGAGGGCTTTACTTTATGCAAAATAAGTTGAAAAATCTCCCCTCTACCGTCAGAGAAATGGTGCTAATGCTTGGTAATGTGCTCGGGA
>JAIULZ010000052.1 GCA_022565805.1 Balneolales bacterium | reverse complement strand
CATTGCTTACCTAATCGTTCGTATTTCTGTGAATTGCTAATAACTCCAGGTTGATTACAAAATACATACCTGTATTGACTAAAAGCTTTAACGAAAGCTTAGCCGTATTTACAATTTTTTGCCACTTCATTAGCAATGGAAAAGTATAATAGAGTCTTCGATTTAGTAAATAGATTGGCGGGGTAGATGATTAATCCAAACCGGTACTATTCACAGTGTTGATTAGAACTTTATACTTTAAGTTTTGTATCTAAATGCAGGACCAAGCGATACATTCAATCAACTATTATTTGTGAATAATGCATGCAAAATTGATTTCACCGGATTACACATTCATTTTATTCCCGGGATTAAACATAGGGTTTTGAAAAGCTTTCAGACATTTTGGAGACTTTCTGAAATTTCTATTTATCCCGTCTTCTATATAAACTGCTTCGAACGACTACGGTCATACAGGTCAGACAGGTCATCAACCCAAAAAAATTAGCATAACTATATAATTCCAGTAGATTGTGCTGCCAAGGCATTCTCGAACTGCTCACTAAAATCAAATCTATGAATCAACCCAAATTCATGCAAAGGCTTCGGTATTCCGGCATTTACCGGCTTCTGTTTCTCGTTGTTCTCGGTCTGTTGCTTTCTTCGGGCTCTCTTGCTATTGCACAACAGCAAACTTCGCCCACAGACGGCATGGCCGAAAACACGCCTCAGGTCTTTGCCTTCACAGATGCAACGCTTGTGCTCTCGGCAGGCAGTGTTGTTCGCAACGGCACTCTCGTAATCCGAGACGGAATTATTGAAGCTGCAGGGAGAAATGTGAATATTCCTGCCGATGCCCGCGTCTTTAACCTAAGCGGTAAAACAATTTATCCGGCATTTATAGACGCATATACTCATGCTGGTCAGCTTAATCCGCGAACGGAAATTGAAACCGGAAATCTCTCATGGAATCCTCAGCAGCGTTCATTTATCCGCGCAGAGCAGGAATTTCATTCAGAAGATAAGGCTTTCGAAATGCTTCGTTCGGCAGGTTTTGCGGCAGGAATGTCTGTCCCGAATACAGGAATTATTAGGGGTAAAACAGCCGCATTTAGCCTTAATGAAGGTTCTGCGACCGACCGTCTTATTCGTGCCGGTGTTGCTCAGTCGGTTACTCTTTCCCGCGACAACTCTTTTGGTTTCACCTACCCGACTTCGCCTATTGGCGTTATTGCGCTTATTCGCCAAAGTCTTTATGATGCCCGCTGGCACCGTGAAGCGCATAGGGTTTGGCAACAAAATCCTTCCGGGCTTCAAAGACCTGAAACTAATGCCGCGCTTTCTTCTCTTGAACTGGCAGCTACGGGCTCAATGCCGCTCGTTTTTGAGTCGGGCAGCGATGAAGAAACGCTGCGGGCTCTTCGCATCAGCCGGGAGTTCGGGCTCAAGCCGTGGATTCTGGGCAGTGGCCACGAATATCGCATCTCCGACTATTTGAAGAATCAGGAGTTTTCGCTAATTCTACCGCTTAATTTCCCAGAGGCACCCAACGTTAAAACGCCCGAAGATGCCCTCAATCAAAGTCTTGCTAATCTAAGACACTGGTATCTAGCTCCTGAAAATCCGGCCCGAATTGCGCGGGAAGGCATATCTTTTTCGCTTACAGCTCATGGCCACGAATCTGCCTCATCTTTTTTGGCTAACCTGAAACTGGCCGTACAGGCAGGTCTCGACCGAAATGTTGCCCTCGACGCACTCACCAAAAATCCTGCCGCTTTGCTTGGTATTTCAAGAACCCACGGCACTCTCGAAAGGGGCAAAAACGCCAGCTTTATTATTACTGATGGCGATATTTTTGATGCAGATACAAGGGTGATGGAAACCTGGGCCGATGGCAAGCGCTACATCATTAATCCAAACCCGGAGCACAGTCCACGCGGAGTTTGGGAATTGAGCTCTTCTGATGCATTCCTATACGGCAAGCTTGAAATTAAAGAATCAAGACCCGGTCGTTTCGAGGCCATTTGGCATCGTAATAATGATGATGATAAAATCACCCTAAAAAACAGCAGCTGGCATTACGAAAGCCGACGTTTCCGTGCCGATATTATTGATGCATCTATGCACGACGGCAGGCCTGTGCGACTTACGGCTACGCTTGCCGGAAACCGGCTAATGGGCTGGACTGAGCTCTCCGGAGATGGCCGTAACGAGTGGTCTGCAACCCGGTCGGAAGTAACAAGCGCAGCAGAGCGATCGACCCGCGAACTCGTTGCCAGAACGCTTGAGCTAAGCAATACTAGACCATCTATGGAGTTTGGACGTAGCGGAATTCCCGAGCAACCTCGCGCAATTCTGGTACAGAATGCCACCATCTGGACCATGGGAAGCGACGGAATTATCGAAAATGCCGATATGCTTATCCGCGATGGTAAGATCGCGGAAATCGGAAACGGCCTTAGGGCACCACGAAATGCAGTTGTTATTGATGCCGGAGGAAGGCACGTTACCCCGGGCCTTATTGATGCCCATTTGCACTCTGGCGTAGATGGCGTAAATGAAATCGGCAATGCCATTACCGCAGAAGTGCGATTAGGCGATGTTCTTAATATCAATAATATCTGGATGTACCGGCAGCTTGCCGGTGGGCTCACCACAGCGCATGTGATGCACGGTTCTGCAAACCCGATTGGGGGTCAGAATGCTTTACTTAAAATGAGATGGGGCGCGCTTTCGCACGAATTGCTAATCGAAGATGCCCCCCGTACAATAAAGTTTGCTTTAGGTGAAAATCCCAAGCGTGTAGGCAGTGGCCGCTACCCCGATACACGAATGGGCGTAGAACAAATTATTGCCGACCGTTTCCGCATGGCTCAGGATTATATGCGGGCTCACGAAGAGTTCGAGCGTACCGGCCGGGGCATTCCCCCACGCAGGGATTTACGGCTCGATGCTCTCGCCGATATACTTCGTGGCGATATTGATGTTCACTCGCATAGCTATCGTCAGGACGAAATCCTGATGCTTATGCGCCTGGCCGACGAAATCGGTTTCGATATTAAAGCATTTCATCATGGCGTAGAGGCTTTTAAGGTAGCGCCGGAACTGGCCGAAAGAGGAATTGGCGCGGTGGTATGGACAGACTGGGGCGGCTTTAAGATAGAAGCCTACGATAACACCAACTTTAACGCGAGATTGCTTCATGAAGCTGGGGTGATGACTTCCCTGCACTCCGATAATAGTCAGATCGCCACCCGTATGAACTGGGAAGCAGCAAAAATGGTGCGGGTTGGCATGGATCCCGAAACAGCTCTTTCTCTGGTAACTATTCGAACAGCAAAACTGCTAGGCATAGATGATCGGGTAGGTTCGCTTGAACCCGGCAAAGATGCCGACTTCGTACTTTGGAGCGGCGATCCGCTTTCAACCTTTACTATAGCCGAACAAACCTGGGTCGATGGCAGAAAATACTTTGATCGCGAAGAAGACATCATGCTTCATGAATCTATCGAAAAAGAACGTGCAGCGCTTATCCAGCTTATTATGGAGGTTTCAAATGATTAAACTCAGTCTGTTAAACCCTTTTATCCATCGCGCCGGAATTGCGCTAATCGGTTTTATCGCCGTATATCTAATAACCGCTCCCGTAACAACGGCACAGCTTCAAACGCCAACGCCTTTGCCCGATGGACCGGTAGCAATTACAGGAGCTACTATTCATACCCTTGCAGGTGCACCTGTAGAAAACGGCACGATTCTTTATGAGAATGGCATAATACGAGCTATCGGTACCGACATACCGTTACCAGAAGGAACTACCGTTAGGGATGCATCCGGCAAACACATTTATCCCGGTCTCATCGACGCGTGGAATCAGGTCGGTATTTATGAAATCGGCGCCGTTAATATGACCGTTGACGTAAACGAGCAGGGTCCGGTTAACCCAAACGCAATGGTCGAGCGGGCCTTCAATCCTGAAAGCAGGCATATTGGCGTTGCCCGCTCTGCAGGAGTTTTAACCTCAGTAACAACACCGGGCGGAGGCCTTGTTTCGGGTCAGTCTGCTGCCATGATGATGGACGGGTGGGCATGGGACGAAATGACCGTAAAAGCCGGAGTAGCTATGGTAATAAACTGGCCCAATCCCGGAAATGAGCGAAATTACGGTAATCAATTGCAGGAACTTCGCACCACTTTCGACGATGCCAGAGCTTATTACACGGCGCGAAAAGCGATGGAAGCTGGCAATGTTCCGCATCATCCTTACGACTCGAGATGGCACGCCATGATGCCCGTTTTTGCAGGAGAACAGCCCGTAATGGTAAGCGCAAACGATGTTCGTCAAATTCAGGATGCGGTTACCTGGGCTAAGGAAGAAGGAGTAAAACTCATCATACTCGGTGGCAGAGATGCGCATCTTGTGAGTGAACACCTCAAAGAGAACGACGTACCGGTTTTAATCACAACTGTGCAGAGCTCACCATCAAGATGGTGGGAGCCGTATTACGCATGGTATGAACTTCCCGCACGCTTATATGATGCCGGTGTGAAGTTTGCCATTGCGGGTTCATCGAGCGCCGCCAACGTAAACCGTCTTCCATTTGAGGCCGGCACCGCTGCGGCTTTTGGTCTACCTGTAGACGCGGCACTTCGTTCGCTAACGGAATGGCCTGCTCAAATTCTTGGCCTCGACAGCATGCTGGGTACTCTCGAAGCCGGCAAACACGCCACTTTTATGATAACAGACGGCAACCCGATTGAATACCGTACGCGGGTAGAGCAGGTATATATTTTTGGCAGAGAAAGTAATATGAATGATATGCACCGGCAGCTCTATGAGAAATACCGCGAGAAAATTAATCAGCAAGGATCAAGCTCTATTTCTCCACGGTAAAGAGAAAAGCATGAGGCCTAAGTAAGCTTCACATCAATTCAAATCTTTAAAAACGGATGTTTTTTTAGCCACCAGGCTGATGAGCATCCGTTTTTTATTTTCTGTTGAATCAGGAATACAAAGTATATTGAGCTTTTTCCCAAGTAATGAACAGCGGTTGAGTTTAGCTCAGGGTTTTGAAATGCCTTTTATTTCTTCAAGCTTATTTTCATTAATTACACCCTTCACAAAAAAATCCTGATCCTGATATACTAATTCGACCTCAAATCCAATCCGGCTAAGTTCGTCGAGCATATCCTGAAATCCGAGGCCATCTGAGCTCAATCTCAAGTCCGTTCGTAGTTTAATGTTGGACGCTAAGTCAAACTCAGTTTGATTAATCTCTATTCGGAAATATTGGCTACCTAACCTGAAATCAGCTCTCGTCATGTAGGTAAAAACTTGCGAATCCTCCCCTTCAACTCCTTCAAGCATAGAATAATCTTCTACTCGTATGTTCCCGAGCTGTGCATTAGAATACTGAGAGTACGATAAAAGAAATCGACCGGAATCATCATCAGTATCCCTCCGCTCTGTAACTGATCTGGAACTCATCTTCACAATTACATCTTTAAGTAAATTTAAAAGCGCCTCATAATTACTTTCGCCTACACCTGTTGCTACAAGCTTACCATCTATTTCCGGTGGGTTCAAATACCATTCAGGTATATTTGATTGAGCCGTAGCTTGTTTTGCCGGGCTAATAACTACCCCAAAAACGATTAAAGCCCAAAAAAGACCTTTCGTTATCTGTACCCG
The DNA here is from genome assembly GCA_022565805.1 of Balneolales bacterium. GTDB lineage: Bacteria > Bacteroidota > Rhodothermia > Balneolales > Cyclonatronaceae > Cyclonatronum. Next base: position 19,492 of record JAIULZ010000052.1, on the reverse strand, counting down.
TAAATATGAATGATTTACTTTTCCGCTTTTAAGCATCGATTTTTTTTTAATATTTGGGTTTTCAACAATAAGAATTACAAGCAGATGCAGAAAATACAGATGCAAATAACCCGTACTTTAAATACATTGCTACATAAACCGCAATACTCATTTTCGTTTTAACATCTTCAAAACCGAGTCATATCCTGCGGTTCTTTAATTCAAATAGTTTTTTTACTAAGTTTTATCCAAGCCATACCTTAAAGTACAAAAACTTAAGCATTTGAAGTTTTCAAAAAATGGCTTTTTATGGAGTTGGCCATAATTTGAATATCTTCTTTCTGTAATACAATCATTTTTTGATAAAGACCTTGAAGAAACAGATTAGAAAACACGCGACCGGGCAAATCTGATCGTAATCAGAGTTATTGCCAAAACAAATCTATGACAATACCTTCTGCAACTCGCTTATTATTTACCCTTTGCTAAACCGCTAACGCCATGTCGCTTTTTACTTTTTTACTTTTCGTATTGCCATTTTTAATTATCGGTGGAGCAATCTTTTTAGTTTGGATCGGCAAAAACAAAGACCGCAATCGAGAGTTTCCCCTACAGCATCAGCTCAGATCTGATAAAGGATTTAATCCTGCCCAGGAAAGGGCTACGAAATCAAGTGAATTATAATTCATGCTTAATTTAGCAACCTACTGGATTTATCAAGCAGAATTTCAAGCTTCGGCTGCCTTTGTCGGATATTTACTGATTATTATTGGAATCGGGGTTTACGCCTCACGTTTTTCATCGCAGGGCATTAGCGAATATTTTATTGGCGGCAGACGCATGAACCGCTATGTAGTTGCGCTTTCTGCCGTGGTTTCCGGGCGCAGCGCCTGGCTTTTGCTTGGAGTAACAGGGATGGCCTATAGCATTGGAGTACAGGCCGTATGGTCGGTAATTGGCTATATTGTGGTAGAAATTGCGCTTTTCCTGTATTTTGCACGTCGGCTCAGACGATTTGCAGGTGCAAAAAACATTATTACCATTCCCGATTTTTTTTCAGAGCGTTTTCCGTTACACGAAAAATGGATTCGTATAGTTCTTGTGGGCATAATTCTGGTTTTTATGGCCGGATATATTTCCGCACAGTTCGTAGCCGGAGGAAAAGCTTTTTCGTCCGGATTTTCCATAGACCCTGCCCTCGGTATTGGCATTACCGCTGCAATCGTTCTTTTATATACCGTTGCCGGTGGTTTTTTAGCCGTTAGTCTCACCGATGTTTTACAGGGTGTGCTCATGCTTTTTTCGCTGGTTGTGCTGCCTGTTATTCTCATACTACATTTGGGCGGTTGGCAGCATATTGTTACAGAACTCGCCACTTTCGATGCAGCCTTGCTCGACCCTGTAGCGCTTGGTTTTGGAGCTTTAATTGGCGGACTCGCCATCGGGCTGGGTTCACCTGGTAATCCTCACATAATTTCGCGCTACCTCTCCATTGCCGATGAATCTCAGCTGCAAACCGCCTGTATTGTAGGCACCATCTGGAATGTACTAATGGCGTGGGGTGCCCTGTTTACTGGTTTGGCCGGCAGGGTGATGTTTCCTGAGCTTGCATCTCTGCCCGGAGCCGATACCGAAAACCTGTTTCCCTTTCTTGCACAGCAGCTGCTGCATCCCATTATATTTGGTATCGTGCTGGCATCCGTTTTTGCGGCAATTATGTCCTCAGCAGATTCGCAGCTGCTGGTTGCGGCCTCGAGCTTGGTGCGCGATGTGGCCGAAAAAATACTCAGCAAAGGACAGCAGCTGCCCCAAAGCAGGCTTGTTCTTCTTAGTAGAATAGTGGTCGTTATCCTTGTTTTAGTTTCTCTGTTGATGGGCTACCTTGCCGAAGATCTCGTTTTCTGGCTGGTATTATTCGCATGGGCAGGTTTGGGCGCTGCCATTGGTCCGCCAGCGATTCTGGCACTCTACTGGAAACGAACAACCGGGACAGGAGTTTTGGCCGGCATGCTCACCGGGGCCGGCGTTACCATTATCTGGAGACTAACCGACAGCCTGCGGAGCCTCAGCTATGAGCTCATTCCCGGGTTTATCGCGGCTCTTTTAGTAACAATTCTGGTAAGTTTGGCCACATCGCCACCCGATGATTCAGAATCGCATTTCAGTATTATGAAAGGCGATGGGGAGTGATACCAGCTAAAAGTTCATACTTAAGCGCAGTTAATACTTTTTCAAGCTTAGCTTAATAAATCATTTTAATAGAAATTGTTGTATCAGACCTGGCTTCAAATAGCCGGCTGTCGAAAGAGGGCGGACCAAACCGGCCCCTCACATTATTGGAGAAGCCATAGCCTTCGCGCGGCATACCTAAAAAGTTGGTATCCAGCTTTCCGTTTTTGTTTTCATCATGAAAGATTCGTACGGCCCACAAACCGGCTTGGATATCCCGAAAAATCCAGTTGGAACCGTAATCTGCTATGCGAACTCTAACCGCTTGTACTGCTTTTCCGTTATAATCAGAAAGCTCCATTAGCACGTAGCCTTCATTAGAACGCAAACCCTCTGCCTTTACCTCAAGCTTTACCTTTTTCTCAGATTCTTTTTCCTGAATTATGCCTGTAAATATGAATAATCCCAACATAAATATGCATCTTTTTATCATAGATTTTTTCCAAAGTTTTTTTCCCACTTCCGGCTGTTTCTGATAAAAAACCATGCGCCAATAATCATAGTAGCTACGAGGCAGGATATTACTATCTGGTAAAATAGCGGGGTTTGCAGGGTTTCTGATCCGACGTACTCAGGAAGCCGGACCATAGTTTCTGCGAAAAAAGCCGCATAGAGCCCCATCACACTCCAGTACATAAAGCTGAAATGAAGCGAGATGTAATTATTCCGCGGTTTTCGAAGAATAAGCGGAATCATACCGGCTAGCAGCGTAGCGGAGCTAATTACGGCGGCCCAGTGAAATATACCCCAGCCGCCAAACAGAGAAAAAAGCATAAAAGCGGTAGCCAGTACGAAAAACATCGCAATACAATACCCATAACCTGCCAGTTTATGTATTCGGGTACCTTTAGTCCAGAACATTACAAAGGTTCCGGTTGCTAAGGCTGCAATGGCTGTGTAGAAGTGTATTAACCCTACTGTAGTCATTTTTGATGGGTTTTGTTATTAAATTAAACTTGTTTATAAAATAAACAATAATTCCTTATTCCAAAATGTAATTCAAAATTTGTCTCAAATCGACCGCATATAGAAACAAAGGAGGTAGCTGGTTATTTAAATCGTCATTTCAAGTATCAGGAGTAGAGGTGAACTGATCTCGAATGGTTTTAATGCTGGATCCTAAGGATTATGCTTTGATACGTTTAGTGAGTTTTTGGTTTTTTTGAGAATCAATCAATCCGATTGCAGTCGAACTGCGTATTAGGTATCACAGGCGCTTGCAACAAACCAGCCGAAGCAATCTCAAAGCTGATCACTTTACTTTTATTTGCCGCGGTCTGCAACACTACTAACACCTTTATTGCCGCGTGATTTTAGCCTGGCAATAGTTTTAGGGAACACGATTAATATCAAATCCAGGGTCATTGCATAAATAAACTGGAACAAAGCACTTCAGGCTTATTTCATCAAGATGGATAGCCTGGTCGTACAAAACACTTATTCATAAACACATCAACACATCAACACATCAACACATCAACACAAACTTTAAAAAAATGCAGCAAGGTAATCGTATTCATTACGAATAGTTCAAAGTTATAAATCACTAACTAACTAATACTTTGTTGCGCATAAACAATAAACCTAATCGATATACCATGTTATCACTTTCAAAAATCTCAACATCATCAGGATTAAGCTTATTCATCACCCTGCTATTAACAGCCTTTGTATTTCAGGCTTGCAGCGATTCATCATCAACAGCACCCGACGTAGAGTTGCGCGACGCCGAATTTATGTACGGCTTTAATGAAGGCCAGCTTTTGGGCGACCCTTCTACCGGTTACAATGGAGATGGAGATGGCGACCACCCACGTAATCTTATGGCAACCATACTTATTGAAGAACGCGCTGACGGAATGGCGAATGTAACCGTTACTCTGGAAAATACGTTGGAAGGTTTCACCTACCCGGTTCACGCTCATGATGCTGCAGACCCCTCTACTACGCCTAACGGCACACCATATAACGAAAGCCCCAACAGCGATATTCTTGCCGGTGGTATTGAAGGCAATGGCGGAACTGCAATGCTTACAAACGAAACCGAAATTTCGTACGACGAACTTGTTTCCTCTTATGAAGGCTTTTTTGTAGTGCATGATCCAACACAGCCTGTAAGCACAACAGATCTTACAACTTATCTTGTACTTGGTTTCTTCGCACAATCTCTCGATACAGCCGAGCCAAATCTACGCTCTGTTACATTCGAATATAGCTTTAATGAAGGGCAGCTTCTCGGCGACCCGTCTACAGCCTATGATGGCGAGCACCCACGTGATCTTTCTGCTACATTAACTCTTAATGAGCAAATCGACGGAAGCACTGAACTTGTTGTGATGTTGAATAATGCTCTAGATGGCGAAACATATGCAGTGCACACTCACGATGCGGCCGACCCGTCTACTACGCCTAACGGCACGCCATACAACGAAACACCAAACGGCGACATCCTTAACGTAATGGTTGGAGGAAATGGTCACAGCCACGGCAGTACAAGCAGTCATGGTGGTGCAATGGCTAGTCAGACTTCATCCTTTTCTCTGAATTTCTTAACCAGAGATTACGAAGGTTTTTTTGTAATACACGATCCACTACAAGACATTAGTACAACTGATCTTACAACCTACCTTGTTCTTGATCTAACAGCACGGTAGTCTGCAAATAAATTTAACAGTTGTTCAAAAATAAAAAGGCTCTCTTTCTTAAAGGAAGAGAGCCTTTTTTATTAGCCTGTAACCAGATCAAGTAATACAGATTTATGGGAAAATGCCCATTCTCTCATAAATGTGCCCGACCTTTTTAATAGCGCTGATAAAGGCAGCTGTTCGTAAATCGGTATCATGAAATTTACGAAGCTCATTTATCTCATTATATGCTGTTATCATGGTGTCTTCGAGACCGGAATCTACGATATCCCGTTCGTCGGCTCCTGCAGAAATACGGTTGAGCTCGTCTTCAGTTATTCTACGGTCGGTAAGAACCATCATAGCTTCGAGCATTCTTCTTGCTGCATTTTCTTCGAAACGGCGATCCATTCTACCAAAGCGAACATGCGACAGATTCTTAAGCCACTCGAAATAAGAGACGGTTACTCCACCGGCATTCAAATAGTTATCCGGAATAATTAAAGCGCCTCTTTTCTTAATAATATCGTGCCCCTCTTGGGTTGTAGGGCCATTAGCGCCTTCGGCAATTATTTTTGCCTTAATTCTCGGGGCATTTTCTGCTGTAATCTGAGATTCTAAAGCTGCCGGAACCAAGATATCGCACTCCATTTCAAGCATGGCTTTAGGATTCTCAATCACTTTTGCACCCGGATAAGTAATTATGGTATTGTGCTCTTTACGGTGTTTATCAACAGCTTCGATATCAATTCCTTTCTCATTATACAAGCCGCCATTATACTCAATGATGCCAATGATCACTGCTCCGGCTTCCTGAAGATATTTTACGGAGTGGTATCCAACATTACCGAAACCCTGTACGATAACGGTTTTACCCTCAAGGCCGGTTTCCAGACCTATATCTTTCATATCATCTTTATTGCTCACGGCTTCACGAATACCAAAATAAACACCTCGGCCGGTTGCCTCAGTGCGCCCCCGAATACCACCAAGACCAACGGGCTTACCGGTAACACAGCCTTCTGCGTTTAAGGATGGATCTATAGCTTTGTAGGTATCAACAATCCATGCCATTTCCTGCTCGCCGGTTCCGTAATCCGGTGCCGGTACGTCTATATCCGGACCAATAAAGCGTTTGCTAACCAATTCGAATGTAAACCGGCGGGTAATTCTTTCCAGCTCACTTTCTGAGTACTTTGATCGGTCTATCTTAACCCCGCCTTTTGCACCACCAAAAGGCACATCAACAACAGCACATTTATAGGTCATAAGCGCGGCCAAAGCCTTTACTTCATCCTCATTTACCATTAAGCTATAGCGGATACCGCCCTTAGTTGGAAGCTTATGATGTGAGTGCTCGGCCCGCCATGCATGAATCGTCTCTATGGTGCCATCATCTTTTTTTAGTGGAAAAGTAAAATGGCATACCGTATTACAGGCTTTAATTTGATCCAGCAAACCTTTAGGATATTTTAAAAAGGCGGCAGCGCGGTCAAAATTTTTATTAACCTGTTCAAAAAAATGTGTTTCAGCCATTATTGGAATTGAATTAAATGAAGTTTGAATTGATTTATTTGTGGCCTTAGTAAATTAAATATATCGCTTTCTACCAATAGGATAAGGCGCAAATTAAATAAAAAAGCGCTTCCATACCAGAACACTGTATAGCAACTTCCGAATAGTTTTAAGTTAAACACATACTGCTTTCTATATCTTTTTACTTTCTTACTCCAAGCTACTTAAGCATAGTTAAACTTGATACTATAAGCACCTGTCAAGGCAATGGAAGGCTTTAAAAAAACCACTCCTTTATCCCTGCTACAGCCTGTCGCCCCAATTCAAAGGGGCTCCGGCGTTGACTATGAACAAAATTAAAGCTTGCTCATAGTCTTTCGATGCATAAGAATACTTGATTTGAAGTCTAACTGCGTAAACAGGTAATAGCTATATGGCTGGATAATTCTTTATCCAAAAAGCTTTTTAATTTTACCCCAGATACCTGCTTTATTCCCTGAATCGTCACTATTACGCCCGGCTGAATCTATTGTTTTAATAGAGCTTTGCTGAACCTGCGCGATTAGTTTCTCCTGTTCTTTAATATGCTTCTTAAGCTCTGGTTTAACATTATCTTTTTTCCTGTCACGCTGGTCTGTTCGCTTGCTACCAGAAGAGTCGTCATCTTTACCTCTTCTCGAAGAATTACGCCTGGCCCCCTGAGCCGATTTAGCAGCGTTGCTGTCGGCAGAACGCCTGCGAGAAGGAGCATTATTTAGCGAATCGTCGTTTGTTTTCTGGTTATCGCCCGAAGCTGCCTGTTTTTTCCGCTTCGGTCTGGGCGCTCTCCTGCGGGATTTCTTTTCATCGTCTTTTTTACCGGAATCTTTTACTTCGATTTTATTTTGAGCGTTGTCTTCATCATTTGAATTAGCGCTTGCAGGTCTGCGTTTCCGGTTTGGTCTACGTTTAGCATTTCTAGAGCGTGGTTGCTTCGCTGACACATCACTAGTTTTGGCCTCATTAGCTGCAGCGACTGCAGCCGACCCCTCATTATCTGAAGGAGACTCCTTTGGCTTGGACACTCGTTTATTATTACTTCTGGCTCTGCGCGGAGATTTTCGTCTTTTAGGAGCTTCGGCATTATTTGAGGTGCTCGTATCATCTTTTTCCTGTTCAGGCGCAGGCTCCGGCTCTTTTTTAACTTTTACCGGGGGTGCACCCGCAGCGGCTTTCGGATCTACACTATCCTTAGTCGCGGTGCTTCTTCGTCCTCGATCTTGCCGGCCCCTGTTATCCTTATCTTTATTTCCCTTTTCCATCAGAGCTTCGGGAAGCGGCATTTCCTTAACTTCCAAGCCTTTTGAATCTAAAATAGTTAGCATAGAGCGCCAGTCTCTTCTCGAAACAAAAGTAATTGCAGTACCCGTTGAAGCTGCTCTGGCTGTTCTTCCGATTCTATGGATATAATCATCCACATCATTTGGCACATCGAAGTTAATTACATGCGAAATATCATCCACATCAATTCCACGGGACATTACATCGGTAGCAATTAAAACTTTTACTTTGCCGGATCTGAACTTCTCGAGGGTTTTTTCGCGCTCTTTTTGATCTCTGTCTCCATGTATACTATCTACAGCAACACCTTTTTTATCCATAGCCCGACTAAGCATATCTACTCCACGCTTTGTCGCTACAAAAACAATCGCTGAGTGCCATTTTTGGTCTTCATACAGAGAAAGCAACAAGTCCCGTTTTTGTTCATCTGCTACTTTGTAGAAAGATTGTTCAATACCTTTTGCCGGGGCTATACGGCCAACTTTAACGCGCTCGAAGGTGCCGTTTGCAAACTCATTGGCAATGGTTTCTATTCGTGTATTACTTGTGGCAGAAAAGAGGAGTGTTTGCCTTTCTTTTGGAATGCGATTTATAATACTGCGCACATCCGGAAGAAAACCCATATCGAGCATACGGTCTGCTTCATCCAGGATTAGAACTTCGATATTACTGAAGTCGTAGGAAGTGATTTTCATTTGGTCCAGCAGGCGGCCGGGCGTTGCCACTACTATATCAACGCCAGCTTTAAGCGCCTTTTCCTGCTCAGACCAATTAGACCCACCATAAACGCAGGCACTACTAATACCGGCATGATAACCAAGCCCCCAAAACTGCTCGTCTATTTGTTGTGCAAGCTCGCGGGTAGGAGCCAAAACAAGAGCTCTGATGCCCTTGCCTTTATTGGTGAAAAGCTTGTGAATAACGGGAAGTACAAAAGCGGCCGTTTTTCCTGAACCGGTAAAAGAAGTGGCAAGAATATTCTTCTGTTCTAATGCCAGTGGAATAGCTTTTTCCTGTATTTCTGTGGCGGTTTCAAAGCCCATATCGCGTATGCCGTCGAGCACCTCTGCGCAAAGGGCGAATTCTTTAAATTGCAAGTGTGTTTGAGTTAAATTTCAAATTATACATCCTTGCTCCTGTTCAATAACTATTAACAAGGATTTTAGTAGAGTTTATGCGCAACATTTTTTTATCGCGCATAAATGACGACATATGACCGGTGTCTGTCGTGGAAAACGAAAAAACATGGTGTCTGTTTAATAAATATCCTTCATCTGATATTCGGCTTTTGATATCGACACCCATTAAGCCCAAATGTGCTTCATGCATATGAAAAACAGTATTTCTGAAGGCCTTTTGTCTTTTACTAAGAAGGTTTAGCTAAACTTATTTCTTGTTTATTCGCTACCCTATTAAAAAGAGAATGATAAACCGCTAAAACCGGATTTTGAACAATATTTAGCTTTATCGCAACATGCGACCAAACCTTTTGGTTTTCAAAGTTTTCTTTAAAGTACGAATATACGGTATTTTGGGCTGAATCTATAATATGCCCGATTTCCGCTTACAAAAAAAGCCCGGCATGCGGGCTTTTTTTGTAAAACTGATATAAATAAACACGAGTAAAACGTTATTCGCAGATAACTGTAGCGTAAAATAAAACTCCAGATTTCTTCGCAATTTATATTGATCTACATATAAATGCACTCAGGAATACTATTTATGACGCTTTATTTTGGAATGTCTCTGCGATGGGTTCTGCTCCACCTTTTTGGGAGTCCTTTTCTGAAGCTGCAGTCTCGGTTTTCGCCTGTTCTTCGAGATGCTCTTCATAGCGTTTGCCATAAATTGCCCGCATTACTTCCTCCCTAAAGGCTTTGGCTCTTTCAAAAGCCCCGTCTTCCCCATACTTCCGCACGCTCCATTGCCTGTTCTTAATTTTGCCTGGCTTAGGGCTCCATGTAACCTGGTAATATTCTGTGTACTCGCCTGAAGCGGCTTTTTTGCGGGTTTTACTAACACCAACAACACCAGATTTATTCCGTTTATCTGAAGTAACTAGTCTTCTAACGGGTTTATCAGGTAACGATTTTATGGTTTCGAGAGCCATTTCACGTGCTTTCTTAGCAAACTTGAGTGCTCTTTCCTTACCATTATACTTATTGTCGGAATATAGCTTGGAGTACGTTTTTCCATTTTTATATACCCGAACATACCAACCATGGGTACCTTTAGAATCGATTCGGCTAATACCTTTCATCTCATTTTGATTGGTTTTAGACACGTTGGCTTTTGTATTTTTGCGCTTGGTAACTTTAGAAACCAAGCCTGATGAACTTAGTGCTTTCATGATGTCTGTGTAATTTAGATGATAATTTGAAGGTCTGCTTCTTTCTCATTCACGATATATGCCTGCTTATCTTGTTTGTTTGGCAGGGAAATAGTTGTCAACCAGCTTTTCATTAGTTACTGCAAAGTAAAACACACGAATTTAGGAAATACTGATGGAACGACATTTATTCGCCCTACCTTTTGTTTTTACCGGCACTTGCCAGCTAACAAAAATATACGTGAACCATTTATTTTGATTGCTAAAACAGTTCAATGGCTATAATTGTCAGCAGGTTCCGGTACCAGCCCACTTACTGGGTCAAGCCCATAAAATATTTCATTTACATAAACAAAGACACGGTTAATGTCTACTATTTGCACACTTTAAGCCGTTTGTGGGCGTAAGGGTGCATTGTTATTTCTGTCTTGCCTGTCTGCCTTGTACAAGATTTGTTACACACGATTTTCTTACTTTACCCAACCCAAAACCTTTTAAAAAACTGAAATGCTGATATAACTTCTGATTTCCGAAAAATATTACTACTAGAGTAATTAGAAAAAACCCGCGTACTTCAATGCGTGAGCTTTATTTTTGCTCTGACGTCGAATACGAACAAAATAATAGGTTTTTCAAAACCTTCTATATATGTAGATAATACATTCGATTAATTTTCAAAGTTACAGTCCACTCTGTTGTTTTAGGAAGACTTTGAAAAAAAGTTTATTAGCTCATTTTCCGTAGATGGCATAAAATCCAGCTTCTTCATAAAAGGGGGTTGGTATTTGCAGATTAAACGCCTGTCACTTCTATTTTCGACGGCATGTTTAATGAAGCCTGCTTACTGCCTGCGATTTGCCTTAACTTTAACAAACAAGCATTTCATGCGGTTAAAATTAAATAAATAATTATCGAGTGGCAGTTTATTTACCCACAACAGCGAATACGTTACGGGAAGAAAAACACTTTTATTGTAGACTTTATTCAAATTTGGTCGTTAAAGCAATCAATGAAATACGCACAAAATCACTTGCAGAAGATTTAAGGCATTTTGCATTCTGCGCTTTTACGAAATGTTTTATTCAAAACTAGCATACAAGTTAAATATATGGATATTTTTTAAAAAAGATGTGTTTCTAAATAGCTGTGTCTTTTTTTTACAAAATCACTATCTGAAGTCACTGATCACATTTCGAGCAGTCTTTTCGATATGAATACAGCTCAACAGAAATCTTTTTAAAAAAAATGTTATACTTATGAAATAAATGCTTTTATAAGTTCCAATTTGTGGATGAATACTCAGCTTTTCAAAATTCCTTTCCGGCACAGCACCCGTCAGAAATATTTTTTTCAAAGTCTTACAGAAGCCTTATTTAACTCATTTTACATTGTATTTCCCAATATCATACTCTCTTGCTTATGAAACTCTCTATTGCTACAAGCATGTATGCCAAAGCTTTACTTCTATTAGCTGCCTGCATAACTCTTATTTCCTGTTCATCTAACCAAAAGTCTATTTCTGAAGACAGAGCTCAAATGCCACCTATACTCGAAACTGTATCTCAAGGCGCTCATGGAGGGTTTTCCTCAAACGGAGATAAAGAATTCGTGATTCGGGATTCTGAAAATTTTTCGCAATTTTGGAAAAACATGCACGGACCTCAGCTCGGACAAAATGAGAACATACCTGATATCAATTTTCAAGACTTTATGATTATTGCCGTTTTCATGGGGGAAATGCCTAGCTCCGGTTACAGCATTGGCATAACTGAAATTGAGAGTGGCGAGAATAGTCTAACTGTTAAAGTGCAGGAAACCCGCCCAGGTAGCACTTGCATGAATATGACGGTTATGACAGCTCCTCATCATATTGTTAAAATACCGAGCTCAGACAAAGACGTCTCATTTGTATACAACACGCAAATTAATGAATGCGATTAGCTATGAATAACCCTGTGCTCTTAGATTGTTGAAAACTGTTTTTATATTTTCCTTCAACGCAAAGTGAAATTATAACCAGACCGATTAAACCTACAGCCAATTGTTTTTTTCGGATGTACACTAAAGCAGTAGAATTAAAATAATCTATGTGAATGCTTAGCTTGCTTTAAGTAATCTACATACTGTGCTAAGCATTTGTTTTTTCATTTAATTAAGGCGTTTCTAAAGTTTCTCTGCCCGCTTAGAGTTGATTGCGCACAAAATTTCACTTTCGCTTTTATTCGAGAGTAGTTTTTCGAAGCCTTATTTAAATTAGTTAATTAACTAATCTCATTTCAAAATTATATTATTCTGTATATATTTAAAATCGTTCAGTATCTTGCTTTATAAGGCATCGATGTTAGAAAAAGCTGTGTAAAGATACTCTTATGCTCACTTTCTTCTTATGTTTAGCATTTCGTATCTACGAATTTGAAATAAAGTACAGATAGAAGAAAACGCAATTTAAAACGGTAATTATCTCAGCCTTTTGTTTTGTTTGAATATATTATTTCTGCCTGTTTTACAGTCTAATTTAAGAATCATACATAATTGCCTGGTCCTACTTTTCCACCGTTAACTCAACTGGTTTTTCAAAGTCTTAGATTCAATTTTAATTCCAATAAAAAGCAATGCAATTATTATCACAAGGCGCTCAGTACACTATTTCCGCAATAATCGCTCTATCCAGAGAACCTATGGGCAAAGCAGTATCTGCTGGCGATTTGGCCAGGCCCCTTAACTGTCCCGCGGCCTATTTATCGCAAACTCTTGCACGGCTGGTTCCTCATAAAATTATTGACACCAGGCGCGGTCTTAACGGCGGTGTTTATCTTCTTAAAGAACCTGATAAAATCCGTCTTATTGATATCGTTAATGCCATCGATGGAACCGAATTTTTCGAAAAATGCTTTTTAGGAATTCCGGGATGCGGCCACATAGAACCATGTCCCTTCCATGAGACCTGGTCTAATATGAGAACCGAAATACAGCTGTGGCTGGAAGAAACAACTATAGCCGACGCCAAAGACGGTATGACCGATAATTGGTTCGATCTTAGACTTAAATTCGACCGTCGAAGATAGTTTGTCTGAATACCATTTTTTTCTCTTTTAAAGGTCTGCATTTCTGGTGATGCAGGCCTTTTTTTGTATTGCTTCCAAAAATGTCTTAACACAAAAGGCCGGATCCCTGTAAGAAATCCGGCCTCCGTGCATTAAACTTTAAAAAATAGAAAACATGTCTGCTACCCGCTAAGACTCTTCAAAGCAAACTGTTCTTATTGCAGGCTTATTTAATAGCGGTAATACTCAGGTTTAAATGGCCCTTGTTGCTTAATACCCAAATACTCGGCCTGATCATCAGTTAATTCATCGAGCTCAACACCGATTTTAGATAAATGGAGACGCGCAACTTTTTCATCCAGCTCTTTCGGCAAAACATGCACATCCACCGAAAACTCTTCAGGTCGTGTCCACAGCGCAATCTGTGCCAAAGTCTGGTTCGTAAAGCTATTCGACATCACAAAACTTGGGTGTCCTGTTGCGCAGCCAAGATTTACCAGTCTACCCTCAGCAAGTAAATAAATAGTATTACCATTTGGCAACGTATACGCATCTACCTGATCTTTAATATTCTCTTTTTTTCCATTTGCGTTAAGCCACTTCACCTGTATTTCAGAATCGAAATGGCCGATATTACACACGATAGCCTGATCTTTCATAACTTCGAAATGCTCGGCGCGAATTACATCTTTACAGCCTGTTGCTGTTACGAAAATATTCCCTTCGCGGGCGGCTTCGTCCATTTTTTTAACTTCATAGCCATCCATTGCAGCCTGAAGCGCACAAATTGGATCGATTTCTGTAATAATTACGCGAGCGCCATAAGAGCGCAGGTTTTCAGCAGAACCTTTACCTACATCGCCATACCCGGCTACAATGGCAACTTTACCTGCAATCATCACATCCGTTGCGCGCTTTATACCATCAACCAAAGATTCGCGACACCCATATAAGTTATCAAACTTAGATTTAGTTACAGAATCGTTCACATTTATTGCGGGTACTTTAAGCGTGCCATTTTTAGCCATTTGATACAGCCTGTGTACGCCTGTTGTTGTCTCTTCCGACAAACCGCGAATTTCCTTAAGAAGCTCGGGATAATCGTTATGAACCATAGCCGTAAGGTCGCCACCATCATCCAAAATCATATTAAGTGGCTGCCCGTCCGGGAAAAAGAGTGTTTGCTCGATACACCAGTTAAATTCTTCTTCAGACATACCTTTCCAGGCGTATACCGGAATTCCGGCGGCAGCTATAGCGGCCGCAGCATGATCCTGAGTCGAAAAAATATTGCAAGAAGACCAGGTTACATCAGCACCCAACTCAACAAGCGTTTCAATCAAAACTGCAGTTTGAACAGTCATATGCAGACATCCCGCAATTCGTGCGCCTTTTAATGGCTTCGTTTTTCCGTATTCTTCACGCAAGGCCATAAGACCCGGCATTTCTGATTCGGCTACTTTAATTTCTTTTCTACCCCAATCTGCAAGATTAATATCTTTAACTTTGTAGGGGGCTTTTTCCTGAGTTGCTTTCATAAAATCCGTTTTATAGCTGTTTAAGTATAGCTTTATAAGCTAATTGAAATAAATTTGATATTCAATAGTTAACTTATTGGCAAACATTTGCATTACAGCAAGCGTTCAAGATACTCGCCTACGCATTCTTACATTAGCCAATCGGGCCAGCAAATATTTACAATTTAAATCCTTTTTAGGTAAATACACGTATTGCAAACCCTGAAAGTAGCCTTATTTTAGAGTAATAAATGTGATTACTTTACATCTTCGTCTTATTTTCAGGTGGTAATTTCCATCTTTATTTCTATATCCCGCCTATTTTCTTTTTGAATTGCAATTTCACTTTTTGATGAGTATATCAAAAGCTCAAAATTTACATTCGTTAATTTATCGGATTCTTTCCTCTTTAGCGCTGTCAGCACTTTTATTTACGGCTTTAATTCCAAGGCTCTATGCTCAGGATCTGGCTTTTAAAGCCAGCGCAGGAACTCAGGGATTCGGCATTGAAGTTCTCTATGCCGCACATCACGACCTTAATTTAAGACTCGGGGTTAATGCACTCGCCTGGAATCTTAATTTAGATGAAAGAAGCACAGATGAGTTCGATCTTAACGGCAGAATGGTTTTACAGTCTATGACCTTACTCGCAGACTGGCACCCTTTTTCTAATTTTCATGAACTCAGGTTTACTTCGGGCGTCGTTTTAAATATGAATGAGTTTAAGGGCGTTATGATACCAACAAGAACATTTACCGTTGGCGGAGATGTTTATACCCCCGAAGATCTTGGAAATGTAGATGTAAATTTCGACTTTCCGCTTTTAGCTCCCTATTTTGCAGTTGGCTTCGGTCATGCTTTTACGGGCGGACAAACTGGTATACAGCTTGATCTTGGTTTATTTTATCAACAGAGCCCAAGGGTAACTTTTCTTGCTGAAGGACTTCTTGCTCCCACAGTTAGCCAAGCCGAAGTTATGGAGAATAATATACGCTGGGCAAAATGGTATCCTGTAGCCACTCTTTCCTTTTATTACAGGCTCTAATTTTAACTTTTGGTATCGTATGTTTTTTTTACGCTCCCGCGCATTAAGTTTATTGTTTTTATTTGCCGGGGTTTGGGTTTTCACAATCGCCTGCGACTTAACTAATCCCCTTGAAGGCATTCGTGCTATTCTTAATACTAAGGTACGCACCACACCTGTTACCATTCTTTTTACGGATACCCAGACCCAAAATGTAATTGAGTCTCCGGTTTTTGTGGAGATTACCGGCCCTAATGCATCGGATATTATCGATTTATTTAATGAGGCCCGCACCGAGTTTGTAAGTGATAAAGGTTTCGTTAGCTTCGCCATTCGCGACGAAATAGTACCAGACTCGCTTAATCCAATACGTTTTACGGTTAAAGCTACACTACCCGAATATTTCGAGGCTTCTGTATCGATTAAGCTTACCGAGCCACGCTCCACACCAATCGAAATTTCATTATTACGCCAGTCCGATGCATTCGACGATGTAATTGTCGGGCCTATCGAAGACGGGGTTATTCCCAACGATATTACACTTGTAACAGCTCCTGATCCCTTTTCCGGCACTATAGCCTCTGTCCTTATTAAAGGTGGTACGAAAATTGAAACAGCATCGGGCATTCCGCTTGATGGCAGCCTTCGCTACAGCTTTGTGCTGTTTAGCAATGCAAATGCAAACAATCTTAAATCTTTTCCCGGGGGCCTCTCCGCAGATGTTACAAACCAAAATGGTGACATACAAACGGTGTTTTTTAGCACCGGAGGCTTTTTCCGGCTTGTACTTCGCGACGATTCCGGCCGAATTGCAGCCACCTTATCCGAGCCTGCTTTAGTTCGCATGGAAATGGCCAACGGTACACTTACCAATACCGGCACCATCGCAGAAGCCGGACAAACTGTTCCCATTTGGAGTTTGCCAGCAGATGCCAGCACAGGTACCTGGACCTTCGAAGGCGATGCCACTATTGGTATTTCAGAAGGGTCTTTTCTGGAAGCAAGTTTCGAAACCGATCATTTCTCATGGTGGAATGCAGCATGGACCTCGCCAGTTTGCTCACAAGGTACAGTAATTCGAATCTTAAATAATAATATTCGGTTGCGAGGCTTACTTTTCCGGGAAGCTAATCAATCTTATATGGCTACTTTTTTAAGCAATCACTCAGATGATTTACTGGCTGCTTCAAGAATAAGGCTAAGAGATGTTCCAGCCGAAATTCCCGCATACATCGAACTCTACGATATTCGAAACGATCTTATAACTACTTTGTCTATACCAAACCCCTGCTCTCAGCAGCCGATTGAGCTGGATTTAGGCTTTTTAGACACCATCACTATTCTTTTCCGCGGCGTTGGTTTTTGCAGGAATCGTCCTAATGCAGAAATAAGGCCAAGTTTTCCGGCCTGGTATAAACCGGCTACAGGTGGCACATGGGTACCCGCAGGAGATGTAGAAAATGGAGAGCTCGAAATTACCCTGCCCGGTCCAGATATTTACTCTTTTGGTGGCTATTACGATAGTCAGTTCTACGAGTACACCTTCGACTTATCGCAAGCTTCTGATGGTGATATTTTTGAGGGCGAAGTAGATATACCCGAACAATATTGCGAACAGCTTTAGTGTTACTGCCACTTTTTATCGGCCTGTTTCTACTTTACAAGAGTAACCATCTTAACCGAAATATCCCGGCCGGCCTGCATTCTTATCATATAAACCCCTGAAGATAGCGTACCTGCATCCCAGCTTATTATAAATTCTCCTGTAGACCTCATCTCATTAGCCAATTCGGCTACTTTGCGGCCTGTTATATCAAATACATCTATCGTTAGCTGGGTTCGATTTTGAAGAACGCTTACTGGCACAATAAGGCGATCATTAAATGGGTTGGGATAGGGTGATAGCATTCGGGCAGAAATACCTGCATCAGGCGCATCATCGCGCAGACCGGAACTCACAGAACCAGCGCGTACAATCCAGTTCAGGTTTGGGTTTAGCTCCGGAGCACCGGGTTTAAATGGTAGCTCAAGCTCAATATTTAGCAGCTTAGTATCCGGTATTACCGTAATCGTTGTATCTGCAGAATCCGGGCCGTAATCTGCAGCCGGAATCCGAATTTCTACCGGTATGGCAAAATCAGTCCGGTTTCCTGCCGATGCGTTTACGCTTGCCTGTAAACGATAGATATATTTTTGATGCTCTGTAGCGTTACTGCCCGCAACAGGTAGCCAGGAATAATTTAAATCGTATACCGGAAATGAAGTATCGAAAATCCAGGCATTAAAAAAAGTGGTCCAGGAAATACCGGTTTCTTCTTCGACTATAGCTATAAAGTCTGATGTATACGCCGAGCTGAATCTAAAGTCCTCCTGTACCCAACGACGTACGATATCGAAAAATTTATCGTCTCCGAGCAATACTCTAAGCTGGTGCAATACCATTGCTCCCTTAAGATATGTAGTTCGAAATCGAAAGATTCGGTTTAGCGCTCGGGCAGATGGTAACGTATCAATTTGCTCTGAAGGCACATATACCCGACCTTCGGGCTCCTCTGTTATTCTCGATAATAACCCAAGCCGC
Source organism: Balneolales bacterium (assembly GCA_022565805.1). Lineage (GTDB taxonomy): Bacteria > Bacteroidota > Rhodothermia > Balneolales > Cyclonatronaceae > Cyclonatronum. The sequence continues at coordinate 1,330 of JAIULZ010000052.1, read as the reverse complement.
CAGTTACGAAAAGCTTCTTCTCCATCAAGATGCTCAATTACAAGGCCTTCTGCATAAGTGGCAAAACTTTCGTTTAGCCAAATATCTTCCCATCCTGCACAAGTAACGCTATTTCCGAACCATTGGTGGGCAAGTTCATGTGCTACAAGAGCCCTCGAAAAATTTCGCATCGAACTCATTGTTTGGTGCTCCATACCACCTCCTCTGCTAAACATTTTGTGCCCGTATTTTTCCTCCTTAAACGGATATGGCCCAAAAAGTGCGCTAAACAATTGTAGCAGTTCTATGGTTACAAAGGCCTGTTCCCGGAGTATTGGTGTATCTTCCCCTTTGAAAACATAATTAATAACCGGCATAGAGTCGTTTTCTGAGTAGTGGAAATAATCTGTGAAAGAGACGTAATCCGCTGCTGCAATGGAAATAAGATAATGAGCAATAGGATAGCGAGTATGCCAGTGCCATTCCCGGCGCCCGTTTTCAATAAGATCGTTACTTACAAGCAACCCATTCGAGCCAAGTTTTAAACCATCCGGAATTCGCGCAACTACTGTAGCCGAATCGGCTTTTACTGCAGGTGAATTAATATTCGGAAACCATTCTCGTGCTCCAAAAGGCTGGCTTAATGTCCAGAAGTGAGGCTTTCCATCCCGCTGAGTAAATACAAAACTTCCCAACCCACTCGAAACAGGAGTTCCTGAATAACGAAACTGCAACGAAAAAACTTCGCCTGCATTTTGGGTCTGTGGCAACATTACCCGAATTATATAACGTTGGTTGGAATTCGCTCTGGTAAATGTAACCGGGAGTGGTGCTTGCAGATCGTTATAAAAAAGTATTTCATGTATTTCCATGGCCTCGGCAAGCTCAACTTCGACATAATCAATATCTCCGAAGGACTCTATTACCAATTCAGAAGTTCCGCTTAGCAACTGTTGATCCGGATAGATATCAAAATCCAGATGATAATACTTAACCCTGGCGGGAAGCTTTTCGGCAGTTGTACCAGCTATAATCGATATATAGTCTGATGAAAACGCTTTTTTTGTCTCCGAACAGGTATGGGCACCTTCCGGAAATAGAATTGCTTTATCTTGTAATAGTGTTTGCGCAGAAGCCGACGCGGCAAATAGTATTAAAACCGTGGCTATACATAAAGGTAACCTAAGGCAAAAACGAAAATTTAGCCCGTAGACAATTAATAGCAGGCTTTTTAGAATGCCAATATGTACAAACACCGGGTAGAATGCTATCATAAAACAGATGACCTCATAATGCATTGTATCAAAATGAGTTTTTTTAATTAAAACCCATATTTATTCATGAACTGCAT
>JAIULZ010000051.1 GCA_022565805.1 Balneolales bacterium | reverse complement strand
AGTTACCATAATTTTCTTAGATGAGGCAAGTTGCTAGAACAGCTTATATAGCTTGCGTGGTATTGTAGTATTTACAATAACTTCATTGAATAAAAAATAGCTGCCTACCGTATTTAAGTAGTATAGGCAAAATGAACGCAGCATTGGCTCTGGTCTGTTTTGGTTTTTGTTCAAGAAAATAAGACTTTGTATAGCTTGTAATTAAAAGCCTCTTCCGGATTATGTTCGGTATACTCCGAACTAGTCTCTCTTCACGAGTATATATCTAAAAAAATATTCCTAAACCTACACTACCAAACCTTTTTCCATGCTGGAAACGAATAAACTCGAATTTCTCGAAACACTACTATCAACTCCAAGTCCGGTGGGCTACGAAACGGCCGGGCAGCTAGTTTGGCTCAACTATGTAAAGGGAGTTGCCGACCGTATTCACACGGATGCGTATGGCTCTGCAGCGGCTATTATTGAAACCGGCAAAGATCGACCGCTTCTTATGTTAGAAGCCCACTGCGATGAAATCGGTATGGTTATTCAGCATGTGGATGAAAAAGGGTTTATTTACATTAATCGGCTTGGTGGTTCAGATCCCGGAATTGCAAGAGCCCGTAAAGTTTCTATTCACGCTCAAAAGGGCGTTGTTCGCGGCATTATTGGGCATACAGCAATACACTTGCAAAATAGAGACGGTAATGCAAAAGCGCCCTCCTGGAAAGATCTGTTTGTAGATATCGGCGCTTCTTCCAGAGAAGAGGCGCTCGAAATGGTTCGGATTGGAGACCCGGTTACATACAGCGATGATGTTGAATTTCTCTCAGATGAGATTTTTACAGCAAGAGCAGTGGATAATAGAATAGGCGGATTCATCATTGCTGAGGCATTCCTGAAACTTGCTGAAATACGCGATGAGCTCGAAATTAACGTTGCTATTGTAAATTCGGTTCAGGAAGAAATCGGCGGATTTGGTGCCCGCATGATGAGCTATACCCTTGCCCCTAATGTGGCTCTCGTAACTGATGTTACCCACGCAACCGACAGCCCCGGTATAGATCATAAAGAGCACGGACGCATAATTTTGGGCGAAGGTGCAGCAATAACCCACGGCACAGCTAACCAGCGCAAAGTGGTTGAACGACTTGTACATCTTGCGGAGTTAAATCAGATTCCTGTACAGCATGAAGCCTCCGGAGTTCGCACTGGTACCGACACAGACAGCATTTTTCACAGCCGGAGCGGTATTCCTTCTGCGTTGATATCCACGCCGCTTCGTTACATGCACTCTCCGGTGGAAATGGCATCGCTTAAAGATGTTCAAGCCGTTGCAGACCTGATGGTTGCTTTTGCCAAATCGATGTCGGCAGACGATACGTTTAGTCTTTTTGGTTAAGAATGAAGGCGGCAAGTATACGCATTCAAAGGTTCTTTTTGACCTTATTTTTCACTGGCTCATAAAAAGATTTTCTGAAAAGATATTTTATCATAATTCTTGACATGGTCGGCATCTGACTTCATTCTTTGTCGTGCAAGGCTATTAAAAAAACCGATTAATATGTTTAAGTCTTTACTGAATCGAATACTGTTGCTTGCCATTTTGGGAATAGCCGCAACACCTAGTTTTGTACAAGCTCAGGCCGATGAGGCTCTCCACCGGTTGTTTTTGCCGCTTACGATGGAAGAGCTGCCGCCACATCGTACTGCATCAGGTGCACCATCATCCACATATTGGCAAAATGAAACCGACTACAAAATTGATGTGCGCCTCGATACAGAAAGACACCGCATTGAGGGCGAGGTAATCATCACACTTACCAACAACAGCCCGGATGAGCTGCATTTTGTATGGGTGTTACTGGAGCAAAATTTGTTCAAACCTGGCTCAAGAGGCTCTCTGGCCACGCCGGTTGATGGTAGTCGCTTCGAAGGCCGCGGTTTTGAAGGTGGCTACGAGCTGGGAACCATTCGTGTTTTTATGAATGATGAAACAGTAGAATCCGGGGGTGGTATAGTCCCGGAATCGCACGTGAGAGATACCAGAATGCGCGTGGATTTACCAGAACCACTGGGCGCAAACGGTGGTATTCTGCGCATACAAATACCCTACGCATTTGATATTCCAGAGTACGGAGCCGATCGCATGGGAAGGATTGAACTACGCGATGGCTGGGTGTACACGATTGCGCAATGGTATCCCAACATGGCAGTTTATGATATGATTTCGGGGTGGAATACGCGTCCATATCTGGGAGCAGGCGAGTTTTACAGGAATTTTGGCACCATTGAGTATAGCGTTACATTGCCCTGGAACTTTATTCTGGGTGGCTCGGGCACGCTTTTAAATCCAGAGGAAGTTTTAACCGAAACTCAACAAAACAGATTAGAGCAGGCAATCAAATCCGATACTACACAGTTTATTATTAGTCCGGAAGAAATTGGCTTGCCCGAAAACCGGCCGGTGCAGTCTGGAGAGCTTACATGGCGCTACCGTATGGAGCAAACACGGGATGTAGCCTGGGCGGCCTCCAAAGGATTTATCTGGGATGCTTCCGGTGCAGAAATGCCATCCGGAAGAAGAGTTGCAGCCATGAGCCTATACCCGGCAGAAAGCGCAGGGCCCGAAATGTGGGGTCGCTCTACCGAATACACCCGTGCAAGTATTAAACACTACTCGCATATGTGGATGGAATACCCTTGGGATACAGCCATTAATGTGGCCGGAATCGTAGGCGGTATGGAATATCCGGGTGTTTCATTTTGCGGCTATAATCGCGGAGGCGCCGCACTATGGGGAGTAACTGATCATGAGTTTGGGCATAATTGGTTTCCGATGATCGTAGGCTCTAACGAGCGAAAATGGTTCTGGATGGATGAAGGCCTCAACACTTTTATAGGACACCTGAGTACGCTCGCATTTAACGATGGCGAATATCTCCCATGGATTAGGAATATGCAGCAATTCGTGCCCATAATGCGAAGAGACGATGTAGAGCCTATAATGACTCATCCGGATAAAATAAGACCCCAAAATCTTGGCTATGTTGCCTATTTCAAACCTGCTATAGGCCTTTTGATGCTCAGAAATCACGTTCTTGGTGAGGAGGTTTTTGATGATGCTTTCAGGGAATATATACGAAGATGGGCGTTTAAGCATCCCGGTCCAGCGGATTTTTTCCGCACCATGAATGATGCAACCGGCGAAAATCTGGACTGGTTCTGGAGGGGCTGGTTTTACGAAAATTATACCATCGATCAGTCGGTAGAGCGTGTAGAGCGATTAACAGATGTCTCGGATAGTACTGTTTCTACCTTGGTAACGGTAAAAAACAAGGGTGAAATGATAATGCCTGTTACGCTTTCTATTGAGTTCGAGGATGGTGAGACCATGCGTAAACACTTACCCATAGAGGTTTTCTTCAGAAATCGGGAATGGACATTCGAAATCAGAGATAGCAGACAAGTTGTGTATGTGCGAACCGATCCGGATCACTTCCTTCCCGATGTAAACCCGGGTAATAACGAATGGATAGGCCCTTAAAAGGAAAATTTCTTCGTATAGGATAGGATATACAGCACTACAGCTGCTCAATTATTCAGCGCTATAAAAAAGTATTTATCGTTTTAATATCAAAAAAAGGACTACTACCTTACCGGCATTTTTGGGGTTTTCAATTGTATTTTATTAAGCCGTAGCGGGATAAGATCCGGGTTGAACCTGCAAGCGAAGCTTTCTATAAATGATTGTAAATGCCGGATGGAATGAATGTAAAGCTGATGTAATTTGTTTATTTTCGTGTTATTTGAACATTAGCAAATTAGAGGAATTAGAGCATTATGGCTTTAATTAAATGATGCATAATGGAATGGTGAATAGAGTAACCTGAAATATCAGAGGTTAACCCAAAAATAGATTTTGTGAAATCTTCTGATAGCCCCGATAGAATCCGATAATCACGCAATATTTTTGTTTTCATTACATCTTAAAGATTATTAACCGAATATATGAATACCCTTTTTGACAGAGAACGTTTCGACTACCGGCACAACAGCGCTTCGGAAAACGACATCCGGCATATGCTCGATACCATAGGCGCAAAAGATCTTGAAGAGTTGATCTCGCAAACCGTTCCTGATTCGATTCGACTACAAAAGCCACTTGAATTACCAGAGCCACTAAGTGAGCATCACTTTTTGAGTGAATTCAAGAAAATGATGTCTCAAAACAAGCTGTATAAATCCTTTATCGGGATGGGATATTACGATACGGTTACACCGCCGGTTATTTTGCGAAATATTCTCGAAAATCCAGGATGGTATACCGCTTACACTCCTTATCAGGCAGAAATTGCTCAGGGAAGATTGCAGGCACTTATAAATTTTCAAACCACGGTAATAGATCTTACGGGTATGGAAATTGCCAACGCATCTTTGCTCGACGAAGCCACTGCTGCCGCCGAAGCAATGAGTCTAATGTATGAGCTTCGCAAGGGTAAGAAAAAACAGTCTGATACTCTCTTTGTATCCGATACGGTGTTCCCTCAGGTTATTGATGTGCTCAAAACCCGATCAGAGCCTATTGGTATAAAATTACATATAGCACCTCTTGAATCTTTCAATGCCGAAAACGAGGCTTTCTTTGGTCTTTTGGCTCAGTACCCCGATGGCAACGGAGAAGTTAGGAACATACAGCCTTTCCTCGAAGCCGCAGCCGCAAACGATATTCGTACCACCGTTTCTGCCGATTTGCTAAGCCTAACGCTACTGAAGTCTCCCGGCGAAATGGGAGCAGATGTGGTTGTGGGCAGCTCGCAGCGCTTTGGCGTGCCAATGGGGTATGGTGGTCCTCATGCCGCTTTTTTTGCGACTAAAGAAGCTTATAAGCGTCAAATTCCCGGACGTATAATTGGTGTAACTATAGATCGTGCGGGTAGAAATGCGTTTAGAATGGCGCTTCAGACCAGAGAGCAGCACATTCGTCGCGAAAAAGCGACATCCAATATTTGTACGGCTCAGGTTTTACTTGCCGTTATGGCTGGTGCGTATGCCGTTTATCACGGACCTGAGGGCCTCAAGCGCATTGCAAGCCGTATTCATGGTCTTGCTCGACTGGCTGAAAAAGGACTTGCCAAATTAGGCCTCACACAGCTAAACCCGGTTTATTTCGATACACTTAAAATTGAGGTTGAATCAGAAGCATTTCGCGATAGTGTTCGCAAAGAAGCCGAGGCAAACGGGGTTAACTTCAGATATTTCGATGGTCCGTATATTGGTATCAGCTTCGATCAAACCAAAGAGCCCGAAGATGTTACGCTTATCACCGAAATTTTTGCCAGGGTGATGGGTCACAAGGCTGTAAATGAGCTCGAAAATGATGCAAAGGGCATACAGGTTTCTTACCCCGATTCTGTTGCTCGCAAAAGCTCTTATTTAACGCATGAAGTTTTTAACCGCTACCACAGCGAGCATGAAATGCTGCGCTACCTTAAGCGACTCGAAAACAAAGATCTTTCTCTTACCCATTCCATGATTTCGCTCGGCTCATGTACGATGAAGCTGAACGCGACCACAGAAATGATTCCGGTAACCTGGCCGGAACTTGGCGCAGTTCACCCTTTTGTACCTGCAGAGCAGGCAAAAGGCTATGCGAAGATGCTTAGCGACCTGAATACATGGCTTGCCGAAATTACCGGCTTTGTCGCGGTTTCTCTGCAGCCAAACTCTGGCGCACAAGGAGAATACGCCGGACTAATGGCCATTCGTGCTTATCATATGGCGAGGGGAGATCATCACAGAAATGTGGCGATAATTCCATCTTCTGCCCACGGTACGAACCCTGCAAGCGCTGTAATGGCAGGTATGAAAGTTGTAATTACCCGCTGCGACGAAAATGGAAATATCGATATAGCCGACCTGCGTGAAAAAGCCGAAAAACACAAAGATGAGCTTTCCGCGCTAATGGTTACTTATCCTTCTACACACGGTGTATTTGAGGCGGCTATCCGCGAAATATGCGATTTGATACACGAATTTGGTGGTCAGGTTTATATGGATGGTGCCAATATGAACGCACAGGTTGGCTTAACTTCACCGGCTGCTATCGGCGCAGATGTTTGTCACCTAAACCTTCATAAAACATTTTGTATTCCTCACGGCGGTGGCGGACCCGGAATGGGCCCAATATGCGTTGCGGCTCATCTTGAGCCATTTCTTGCCGGCCACATCACCCTTAAAAATGGACCGGAGCAAACGCCCGCAATTTCGGCTGCTCCGTACGGCAGCGCAAGTATCTTAGCTATTTCCTACGCCTACATAAGAATGATGGGTGTCGAAGGACTTACACAGGCAACACGGCTTGCTATACTTAATGCTAACTACATAAAAGCTCGTTTAAAAGATCATTACGATGTGCTTTATCTTGGCGAAAACGGCAGGGTTGCACATGAGATGATTATTGAACTGCGACCTTTTAAAGCAAGTTCAGGAATTGAGGCTGTGGATATTGCAAAGCGGATGATGGATTACGGTTATCATGCTCCAACGATGTCTTTCCCCGTGGCGGGTACGATTATGATTGAGCCCACAGAAAGTGAATCGCTTTCTGAGCTTGATCGTTTTTGCGAGATGATGATCTCTATTCGTAATGAAATTCGCGATATCGAAGAAGGCAGAGCCGACAAAGAAGACAATGCACTTAAAATGGCACCGCACACTTCGGCCGAAGTTACCGCTGATGAGTGGAAGCATTCATACAGTCGCAGACAAGCCGCCTATCCTTTGCATTGGATTGCAGAATCCAAATTCTGGCCTTCGGTAAACCGAGTAGACGACGCCTATGGCGACAGAAACCTGATGTGCAGCTGCCCGGCACCCGAGTCGTATGAAGAAGATCAAAAAGCTGTACTCGAAAACATTTGATCCTAAGTTAATCCGGTATCTATTTCCGGAAATCAATGGATAAATCTAATGCTAAAAAGGCTGTCTGCAAACGAGCGACAGCCTTTTTTGGTGCGCGCCAGATCGTTTACGCTATCGTAAATCTATATCTGGATCTTTTGTTGTTTAAACAATTAAAAGGAATGAAAAAAGAACGCAACCCGTTTTTTTGATTATATTAAATAAATTCGAAATACATTGTAGGATAAGACTTTAACAAAAAAATATGGATTTTAACCCGGCATTACTTAGTAAGAAAGAGCGCTATAAACTCCTTATAGGTTCGGTAATCCCAAGACCAATTGCTTTGGTTTCTACAGCAGATAAAGAGGGCACAAATAACTTGGCCCCTTACTCTTTTTTTACGGTTGCCTGTATAAGTCCAATGGTAATTGCTTTTTTCCCGCTTAGGTATAAAAAAGATAAAGAACTTAAAGATAGCCTGGTGAATATACTCCAAACAAAAGAGTTTGTGGTAAATATTGCATCAAGATCGATTGTAGAACAGCTTAATTTAAGCTCCGGCTTATACGAAAAAGGACAAGATGAATTTGAAATTTCCGGTTTAACTCCAGTGCCATCCGCTAAAGTAAACCCGCCTGGAGTAGGCGAGTGTCTTGTAAGGTTGGAGTGCAGACTCTATAAAACCTTAAGTTTGGGTGAGGATGATGGTGGTAGTAATGCAATATTTGGCGAAGTTGTTCATTTATATGCCGATGATGAAGTGTGCTTCGACGGAAAGCTTGATGAGCGTAAAATTGATCCGCTTTCTCGCCTTGCTGGTATAAAATACGCTACGTTAGGGGAAACTATTGAAATTAACAGGCCAGCTTTAAAGAAGTAACAATTCTTTTAATCCGTTACTTCAAAAATTACGTTATGGTTATCAGTTGTATTACAGCTGTGATTTTAGATTTCCAAATTTTGCCGGTTATGATAAACTACATTCATAAAATTGGGTTCAGTAATACAACTTGTCTGTTTATAACATCCTTAACTGCATTTTAAGGAAATATAATTCTAGTCTGTAAATAAGTGGGTTTTCTTAAAAATCAGGAATAAGTGTATTAGCCTCTACGCATAGAATTAATCAGATATTATTATCTCAAATTCTGGTGCTGTAGGATTCAGTAATTAATTGTTGATACCGATACTCGTGTAAGTTTCCGTTTGGAAGCGGTTCATATGGATGAATTTCTTTTTCCCAAAAAAGGTGTTTAACGTAGGGTTTGAAGATAAAACTCTATAAAATAAACGGTTATCCACATTTTTTAAAAAATATCAGAGCCTTGCATTTAGCACTACTCAGGTGGTAAATCAGCTGATATTTTATTCTTTCATAGCAAAAAAATATTATGGAAATACGTGAAGCATCTCATAAAGTTCATTTTCGCCACACTAAAAATGAGGCCGAACGCATACAGGACCTTCTGTCCTACCACATTCTGGATACCCCGGAGGACGAAGAGTTTGATGCTCTGGTAAAACTGGCTTGCCAGATTTGTGAAACTAAAATATCTCAGATTAACTTTGTGGATCAAACGAGGCAATGGAATAAAGCAACTTTGCCCGAAACTCCCAAGCTTTTGCCTAGAGGCGGTTCTTTTTGTAGTACAACTATTCTGGAAGATAAATGGATGATTGTGCCGGATGCTTCAACAGACGATCGTTTCATGAACTACCCATTCGTTAAGGGCGATCCTAATGTACGTTTTTATGCCGGTGTTAACATAAAAAGCCGTAACGGCCATAATATAGGGACTATATGCGTACTCGATTTCGAACCCCGCACACTCAGCGATTCACAGCTCGAGAATCTGCAAATACTTGCAAGCGCAGTTCAATCGAGGCTGGAGCTAAGATATCGAGAACTCATGTTTCAAAAGCAGGCATCGGCGCTTAGAGAACAAACCTTCTTTCTGGAAAATGCAGCCGATTTAACCATAGTTTTAAAAGCCGATAAAGAACTGCAGCTAAAAGGGTTAAATGGTAAACTTAAAGATAGTTTTAAAACGAAGGATATTTCTCCTAACTCATTCCGTGATTTATTGTATAGCAGTAAATCAGATCAGATAGAAGACCTATCGTGGCTAACCGATTTGAAATCCGGTGAGTATTTTAGTAAGGAAGTTGCCCTGGCTGATCATAATGGCCATAAGAAATGGTTCGTAATTAATGGTATGCAAAAAGATGAATTTTGCTATTTAACAGCAAAAGATATATCAGTTTCCCGTGGACATGCCGATTTTATGAAGCAGAGTTTAAAAGAAAAAGACGCTTTGTTAATGGAGGTGCATCATAGGGTAAAAAATAATCTGGCCATTATTTGTGGCCTGCTGGATATGGAGCTGATGAATGCAATTGATGGTACCACAGAGGAGGTGTTGCAAAAATGCCGTGCCCGTATTTTCTCAATTGCTTCTATTCATGAAACGCTATACCAAACGGGTAATTTTGCAAGTGTAGGACTAGAATCTATTATAAAAACACTCGCAGGTTCGATTCGGGGTATGTTCACTGCAAAAAAACAAGAAACCACGCTGGACTTTGATATAGATTCGGTGCAAGTGTCTATCAACCAAGCCATCCCTTTATCCCTGATTATTAATGAACTGCTTACCAATTCATTCAAACACGCATTTGATGGTTTTACTGGTCATGCCGTAATTCGCGTATCATTAAAAGTAGATGGTGATAATATTAGCCTGAAATTTTCTGATAACGGTAAAGGAGTTGAAGAAAAACTTCTTTTTGAGAGTACAACTGCAGGTTTTACGCTGGTACAAATACTTACAGAACAACTTGAAGGCCGACTGGAAATTTCCCAAAATACAGAGATGCCGGTTGCAACCGTAGCAGACTCAGATTCCGGGTCGGGCTTATCGGTTACCTTAAGTTTTAAAAAAGAACCTGATGAAGTAATTTAGGGTCTGAAATCTTTTAAAAGTAAAACAGAATACTCGTTTTTAAACCTCAAATAGATAAGCTATTTGGGGTTTTTTTATTCCAATGAAAATTCTGATCTGCAAAGAAAATTTATTTTTTCTACTGATTAAAAATGAACAACATTTTTACTTGGTGTATCGTAGAAAGCTTTAAATTTACCTCCGTTCAAATCGGATCAAATTGATCAGATAAAGAGTAAACTATTACTTTCAAGGATGTTCTTCTGTTGATGAGCGGCTTTGTATTCGCAGTATCAAATTTTAACCATTACAATTACGACAAAATCTGTATGAAAAATTATTTACCATTTAAAGCCCTTGCTTTGGGCTTTATTTTAAGTATAGCACATTCATTTAATGCCGGCACAGCTGTGGTCAAAGCTCAAACCGCTGAGTTTGGGATTAATTTTCAGTTAGGGCTGCCTCAGGGAGATTTCCAAAATCAGCTTGATGAAATAGGCTTCGGGATACAGGGCTTCGTGGGCTATCATATACCTTTTACCCCGGTAATGATTGGCATAGACGGTGGCTTCCTCACTTTTGGTACAGACAGGCGTACAGAGCCGCTTAGTTCTACAATACCAGACGTGCGGGTTACTATAGAAAATAGTTATAACATGGCTCATGGCCACTTTTTAATTCGTATTGGAGCTCCAAGTCCATTTTTCCGACCTTACATAGATGGACTCGTCGGGTTCAACTATTTATATACAGAAAGTACGGTTACTTCAAGAGGGTCTCAGGAGCAGGTCTTTTCCGATACTAACTTTGATGATTTCGCTTTTAGTTACGGTATTGGTGCAGGTGCACGCGTACAGGTATGGGATGGAACACCACTCGGACAAGGTCGGGTGTATCTCAATTTCGGAGCTCGCTATATGCTCGGTAACGAAGCGGAATACCTGCGCCCCGGATCAAATCAAAGTGGTCAGTTTGTGCTCGAACCAGCTCGTTCAACTACTAATTTATTAAGCTTTCAGCTGGGCGTTTCTTTCGCCATGTAGCATAAGTAATGCAGAAAACGGACTGAGATTTTCCGGCGCCTTTTCAGGTAATTGAACTAATAATTTCTGTTTCACAAATTATAATTTCTTAAATAATTGAGCCACTGTCGTTACCAACGACAGTGGCTTTTTTTTAGAAAATGAGAAGAGTGCTTTCAAATATTGAATAAAACGCAGAATATTTGTTAATTATAGAAGTAAATACCCGCAATTGCATACATAATTTAGGTGAGAGCCGTTATGGATGTGGAATTATGAAGTTAATAATCAAAGAAATTAATATCAGAAGCGGTTAATTTTATGACACGAGATATTCACCGTTTCTATGTCATCAGGTTTATGAAATATACTACAGCTACCATATATGATGCAGAATAATGAATCTATACTAAAGATCGACTGGCTCGCAGGTGGATCAGGCGATTTTGAGAAAAAACAGTATCAGGTTTTGGGAAGCCTTAAATCTATACGCACAGAGTTCCGCAATAACCGGATTTATCCCCACCTCGCTTCATTGATTGAGCTCAAGAAAAATATAGGGTTGCTATTAAAAGGTTTCTCCTCTATCAGGCAAGACGGGCCCCGAAGAATAAAATCTATCGATCTTGACAAAAAGCTGATACAGTTTGAATCGGAATTGCCCGAAGAGCTTAATCTCGAAGCGGTAAAAAAATTCATTGAATGGGCTCAGCCATTTATTGATGAAGCGATTCATGAAGGAATTAAAATATATGATTTTGTAGAGGAAAATCTCTCACTCCAACAGGTTGGTATAAGCCCCGGCTATACCGATGAGGGCTACTTTTTTCTACCTAATACAGCAAAGAATACGCTTCAGCTTTTTCGGTACGAGTTATCTATTTATACCAGTTCTCAAGAACGGTTCAGGTCTTTGAAAACCACGCTTATACGAGAAGAAGATTTAGGAAGCGGCCTAACGGCGCATCCTTCAGAGATCAAACTGTCTCTTATAAAAGAGTTTGCAGATTTACCAAACCCAGCCACATACGCTTTCCAGACCCAGCTGGATTTCCCTTTTGAAAAAACAATATTGCCAATAGCCAAAAGAAAACTTATCAGCCAGCTTATTAGCTGAAAGGACTACAGAACTCGATTTATTTCATTTACGTTTTGTTGTTTATTAGCGCGAGTGTGCACCGCCCGGTGCACACTCGCTTTTCGTCTTCTGTATAAATGTCGTACTGCCAAACTTGTGTTTGTCTGCCACGGTGTATAGGAATGGCGCGACCAGTTACCGTACCAGTACGCACAGCTCTTAGATGATTTGCATTTATTTCCAGGCCCACAGCCGATTTGCCTTCCTTTAAAACATTTAACCAGGCACCTACCGAGCAGATAGTTTCACCCAAAGCAACAGATGCACCTCCATGCAGAAGGCCAAAAGGTTGTGTTGTATTTTCATTTACGGGCATTGTTGCAGTTACCTCATTTCTGGTAAGCACCTGGAACTCTATACCGAGGGCATGGCCCATATTTCGCTTAGCATTAGATAGAAAAGCGGTTACGGTATCCTTTAAATCTTCATCTGTATGCATAATTTTCTTTGAAACTTTTAGTAAATAATGGATATTGAGGGAAGCATTAAATACAATGGTATTTTCGGATTCTAAAACATAATATTGTTGTAATTAGTACCTTTTGTACTCTAAAAACAGTATTAGAGTGGTTTTGCAAAGCCATCCATTAGAAGACAGCTGTTGTTTCTATGCTATGTTAAATGGAAATTCAGGATTCTATGGATTCTATACAGGGTGTATGATCTGTTTAAGACTTTGGGCTTAAATTCTTTTGAAGCAGAACACTAGTTAATAGGTTTCAGGTTTCAAATATCCTGTATTTTTCTGTGAAGAAAAGGTTTGGGTCAACTTGAAAATATATCTGGTTATGGTATCAAAGTATTTGTAAAACCTGCTTAGAATATAGATGATTCCTGTATGCAAACCTGTATTTTCTCAAGTTTACATAAGAATGCATATAAGCGATTTTTTAAAAAAGCGCTTGGCACTTTATTCGCAGATACCTCTTATATGTTTCTATGCGATAATGCCCGAATAAATAATCTGCTGACCGTTTCATGAAATATGATACATCTATCTATACGCCGCAAAGAATTTGCGGTTCACCGAATTAAGATCAATTTAATTTTTTAAGAATATGGAATTTGAGCCGCGTACAATATTTGACCTCGCTAATGATGGCCGCAATAAAAATAACACTGGTCTGATAGGAGCAACCAAGAGAAATGGCGTTTGGATTGAGTTAACCATAGATTCATTTTATGAGCAGGTTTGCTTTATGGCGCTCGGTTTGTACGATCTTGGTATCCGTAAAGGTGACCGGGTAGCGCTGCATTCAGAAAATTCTGTCGACTGGCTCATTTGCGATCAGGCAATTCTTTCGTTAGGCGCCATAAACGTGCCAATATACACTACGCAGCCCGGAGATCAGATTAAGTTTATTCTGGAAGATTCCGGTGCTAAAATTTATTTGTATTCTCAGGATAAACTCTACAACAATTTTAAACCGTATAAAGGTCAGGTTGAAGGGCTGCAAACGGTTTGTATTGTTGAGACGAGCGAAAAGGGAATTATGCATAAAAATGATTTGCTTGAGAAGGGCAAAGAGATGCATAATAACCAACCTACGCTGTTCGAAACATTAAAGAAAGAAGTAAGCCCCGATGATCTGGCCTCATTTATTTATACCTCAGGTACAACAGGGCAGCCCAAGGGTGTTATGCTTACACATCATAACATTTCCAGTAATGTACAGTATTCGGTGGAACGTATTCCATTCGATATAGAAGGGGAAAGAGGGGGTAAAATACTCTCCTATTTACCGCTGTCGCATATTTTTGAGCGTATGCTTAACTATTTGTACATGAATATCGGCTATCCCATTTTTTATATAGAAAATGTTGAAGATATCAAGGAGGACCTTAACTTGATTAAGCCTATGTTTTTTGCAACGGTTCCGCGTTTGCTGGAAAAGATTTATACCGGAATTATCAACAAGGTAAAAGAAGGCAGTGGGTTGAAAGGTGTGATAGGCGGATGGGCACTCAATAAAGCACTTAACTATGATATTGATAACCCTCCAACTGGTTTTGCCGCCTTTATGCATGGCAAAGCAGATAAGCTGGTGTTTAAAAAAATACGGGATGGTTTTGGTGGAGAGCTACTTGGCATGATTAGCGGTGGAGCCGCTTTATCGCCCCAAATTATGAATTTCTTTACAGGCATTGGATTCAGGTGTCATCAAGGGTATGGGCTTACCGAAACTTCGCCGGTCTTAACCGTTACAACTACCGGAGCTATTAAGGTTGGTTCTTCCGGGCGTAAGATTCGCTGCGTGGAGCTTAAAATTGCCGATGATGGCGAAATCCTGGCTAAGGGGCCAAATATCATGCAGGGATATTACAACAGGCCAGACGCCACAGCAGAAGTTCTTAGCAGCGATGGTTGGTTTAGCACTGGTGATGTGGGCAAAATTGATGATGAGGGCTTTTTATACATTACAGATCGTAAGAAAGATATCTTTAAGCTTTCTACCGGAAAATACGTGGCGCCTCAGCATGTGGAAAATACGCTGCTGAATTCTCCATTAATTGAACAGGTTGTAGTTTTAGGTGCGAGTAAAAAGTTTTGTTCGGCTCTGATTGTGCCTAATCTCGACGCTGTAACCAAAAAATTAGGTGAAGGATCGCAATCCAAACCCGATTTTGAAAAGCAGGTCGAAAAACTGATACAGGCAGAAGTTGACCGAATGAATGAGCCGCTTCCGGTTTGGGAAAGAATTAAAAAGTTCGCTCTTCTGGATAGCATTTTTAGTATAGACGGGGGCGAGTTAACGCCAACAATGAAAACAAAACGTCGCGTTATCCACGATAAATATCGTATCGAAATTGATCGCATTTATGAAGAGTAAAATCTGTAATACCACATTCTTTCTTACACTTAGTCAAAAAAAATATGTTCGATAAAAAAACCCTTCACGGTAAAACAGCGGTAATAACCGGTGGAGGAAGTGGTTTGGGCCTGGCCATGGCAGAAATGTTTGCCACACTCGGAGCTCGCGTCATTATCTGCGGACGAACAGAAGAAAAGCTGAAAAAAGCTGTTCTGTCCATAAAAGAAAAAGCAGCCTCTGCCAATGATGATGTTGAAATTCCGGAGCCGGATTGGTTTTCTGTTGATGTTCGCGACTACGAAGCCGTTGAGTTGATGGCCAACGAAATTGAAAAGCGATACGGCTTGCCCGATATCCTGGTGAATAATGCAGCCGGCAACTTTTTGTCAGCTTCAGAAAATCTATCGAAAAATGCTTTTAAAACTATAGTAGACATTGTGCTTCACGGCACGTTTAACTGTACCCGCATTTTTGGAAGTAAATGGATAGAAGCCGGTAAGGCTGCCTCTGTTCTCAATATTGTTACTACTTACACAGAATCGGGCTCTTCATTTGTTTTGCCATCTGCATGCGCCAAAGCAGGCGTATATGCAATGACTAACAGCCTGGCATACGAGTGGGCAACCTACAACATTCGACTGAACAGTATCGCGCCGGGACCTTTTCCAACCGAGGGCGCATGGAGCCGCTTACTGCCAGATGAAAAAATGGAGAAAAGCTACCTCAAAATGATCCCTGCGGGAAGGTACGGCAGGCATGAAGAACTGGCTAATTTGGCTGTATTTCTGGTCTCAGACCTTAGTCCATACATTACCGGAGAATGTGTAACTATAGATGGTGGTGAGCGCCTAAAGAGTGGTCAGTTTAATTTTATTACACAAATGGCCGAAAGGCCTCAGCTAAAACAGTTTTTTAGTATGATGAAGCCTTCAAGGAAATAAAAAGTTTTGAGCTGTTTATTTCCTTTTTTATTGTCTTCATATCAAAAAATCCACTAATCGGATTTCTTTAGAGCCTATACTCTAACGAAATTCGACAGTGGATTTAAAGATTTTATCAGACCTAAGCACGGTTTAGCCGCAAGTACTACTTGTTAGAGCTTTTCCGGAATATTCGAATGGGTTTTGATAGAGCCTTCCAGCACGGTAATGGCCTGACCCGCAATTTGCAACATATCTACCTTATTATCTTTGATAAGCATATTTACGGTTACATAGCCGGGGCGATTCATGTGGTAGCCCTGATATCCTCGGAACGAGAAAAACTTCTTCTCCGGGTCGAGCAAACCGTTGGTCCAAAGATATACGCCCATTGGTCCGTTGGCCGAGCCTGTTACAGGATCTTCATTAACGCCAAGTGAAGGAGCAAAAAAGCGCAGATGCCAGTCGTAATCGCGTTCTGCGGTATCTGTTGTAACTACTGCAAAGCCTTTGATATCATGCCGTTCGTATATTTTATTCATAAGCATATAATTTGGCTCGAGTGTCTTCAGGCTGTCGTGATTGGCAAGAGGAATAAAGCAGTAGCCGTCCTGGGTAATTTGGGGCTTAACTTTTTTACTAAGCTCAATTTCTGCAATTCCGATAGCAGCACATAAAAGGCTGTAATCGTCGGGAAAAGGGAAGAATGAAGGAATAGGCAGGCTCATTTTGATATAAGGCTGCAGGTCTTTCCACTCAACATCTACAGTAAGAATGCCGGATTTAGATTCGACCAAAAAAGTCTGCGGCTCGTTAACCGTTAGGCCGTATTTTTTTTCTTCTGCAAGGGCATGAAAAGCTGCAATAGTGGCATGTCCGCAAAGGTCTACTTCTCTTGAAGGCGTGAACCAGCGAATCGTAAGATCACATTCCGGGTCATCGGCCGGTAGTATAAAACTGGTTTCGGATACTGCCATTTCATTGGCAATATGCTGCATATCTCTGGATGAAAGCCCGCTGGCATCGGTTACAACGCCGGCCGGATTGCCTGAAAATGGCTTCCTTGTGAATGCGTCTATCTGCTTAATTCTGATACTGCTCATAGGAAAACTGTAATGGTAAAAGATTCATGAGAGGGGGTGCTGAAAAATTGCAGATGTGCTATTACCCGGCTGCTTTGTAGTAGCATCTGCATTAAAAAGTGGCAGTGCGGGTTTGGACTGCACTGCCACGTTAAAAGCGAATATAATGTTGCTGTCGTGCCCGTAAAGTATACACGATCTTACTTTACGGGTTTGGAACTTAATCCATCATTTTATCTAACTCTACTTAACGCTGTATATCTTCGATACGAACATTAAAGATCAGAGTAGAGTTTGCGGGAATTAAATCTCCGCGTGCTCTGTCGCCATAGCCTAAAGAAGGCGGTATAATAAGTACGCGTTCTTCGCCTAGGCGCATTCCCTGAAGGCCTTCATCCCAGCCCTGAATTACCATACCAACGCCAACCTGCAGGTTTAGTGGCTGACCGCGGCGGGAAGAGGTGTCGAATAGGGTACCATCGGTAAGGAATCCATCATAGTAAACCATTACACGGTCGTTTGCGCGTACAGGTTCACCATCGCCTTCTGTAATAATGGCATACTGCAAACCGCTGTCTGTAGTAACAACATCGCCTTCGTCGTATGGCCACACTCCGTCGGGTTCTTGTATAATATCTAAGAGCTCTACTTCGAAGCGGATGGTTGCGTTAGGAGGAATTACACCACCGGCGCCCTGTTCTCCATAGGCGAGCTCCGGAGCAATAGTAATATTTCTCTGACCACCAACACGCATACCGGCAAAGCCTTTGTCCCAGCCTTCAATAACCTGACCTGCGCCAACCTGAAATATAAAAGGACCTCTTTCAAGACTTGAGTCAAATATTTCTCCGTCTTCTAAATATCCGGTGTAGTGTACCTGAATTAAATCGCCATCGGCAACCAGTTGACCTGTTCCCGAAACCACATCTTCGACCTCCAGACCTTCCGGAAAGCTTGTTTGTTCTTCATTATTAGATGAACCGCATGCCATGAAAAAAAAGAGCAACGCAGTGAATATTGAGTAATTTATTGTTTTAAATAGATTTATCATGCTATTATTTTTGTGCGTAAAAAGTTATGCCTAAGATAACAAAACAATGATGGGCAGAAAAAAAATGGTAATAATTAGTTGTGAAAAATTAATGGAATTTTTTAAAAATGG
Organism: Balneolales bacterium; assembly: GCA_022565805.1. Classification (GTDB taxonomy): domain Bacteria; phylum Bacteroidota; class Rhodothermia; order Balneolales; family Cyclonatronaceae; genus Cyclonatronum. The sequence goes on along the minus strand of JAIULZ010000051.1, from coordinate 7,232 downwards.
TCTTAGTTTCCTGCTACTGATACACCGGTATTCTTTTTTTATTCGTAACGTAATATTAATAACAGATTATGGATTTACCCGTTCTACACGCAAGCGCCGTTTCTGGAGACCTGAAAACGTTAAAGCAGTCTCTTTCTGATGGGGCAGATGTGAATGAGCAGCTCAAAAACGGATCGACTGCCCTTATTTACGCTGCCGAAAACAATCACCTGCCGCTGGTTAAGGTGCTTATTGAAGCCGGTGCAAGTCCCAATATCGCCAATAAAATGGGCGGTACAGCGCTGAATCGCGCGGCTGAAAATGGCAACATAGAAATGATGGATTATCTATTTGAGCATGGGGCAGAAGTTGGGCCGCTTGCTCTTATTATTGCTGCCCGCGAGGGTCAGCTGGATGCAATTAAGCTTCTCATGAAAAAAGGAGCCGATGTTAATTCCCGGCAAAGCTGGGGCCAAACTGCTCTTATGCTGGCTGCTCGTGAAGGTCATCTTGCTATTTGTACCTATCTCGTACGCCATGGCGCCGATGTGCGCGCTAAAGATAAAAGCGGCAAAACAGCTCTTCGTTTTGCAAACGATAACGACCATCCTGAAGTTGTGGCTTATTTAAAACGTGCCGGAGCTGTAGAAGAAAGAGAGAAGAAAAAGCCGGTTGCTCCTATTTCGGATGACGACGACGACGATGACGATATAGTGCAGGACGATCTGCCAGAAGAAGCAAATTCGGACGATGAAATCTCTGAAGAATCACTCGACTAATTGATGCATGTTGCTGTAATCTAATATATGCGCAACATGTAAATATTCAAGTCTGCTCCGGAATCTTTTGTGATACCATCTATAGCGAGATGCCACAAACTGATTTCCGGAGCTTTTTCTGTTTTATAGCTTTTTGTATATACCAAATTAGAGCTGAGAAAAGCTAAAAAAGTATGAAAAGAATTTTGGAACGTGTACCGATGGTGATTGATATCACCAAAAAAACATTACCCATCAAAAAAAGCATAACATAGAAATGCCCGCGAAGTATTGTACCCCAACTTAATTACTTGCCGATATTTTTTTGCGTCTTGGTTCGAGGTAATGTGTTAAACAGGGTGGAAAATAGATTTTAAACAGCACCAACTGGTTTTAGCAAGATTTCTGCTTTATAACAGAAGGAAGGTAGTTGTTTAGACGAAAACTGTAGGTTTAGAATATAGCTTTAATGCTTATTTTCGAAGTATAGTTGCTATACCAAGCTAAAGCAAGAATGAAGCAGACTGCGTAATTCAGGCTACAGGTGGGGGTTTATTTTCTATATCACTCAGCTGTATATTAAGAGCCTGCACAGAAATATGCAGTTCGAATATCGATATTGCCAGCGACCATAATAAAAAAAGCAAGGCAGCTCCAAAGATAAAACTACCTGCGGTCGTATAGCCTGCATACAGCAAAAACATGCACATCACGCATAAAAACAGACTAAAAACTCCATGAACCTGCATAGATTTAATGAGGTTGACCCTTTTCCGGAGATTTATGATTTGGCCATAAATGAGCGAATCCGGCTTCTCTGTGTAGCGTGAATGCAGATTACGGATTAATCCTGCTATGGTTAGAAACCGATTAGTATAAGCAAGAAGCAATAGCGTAATTGCAGGAAACAGTAAAGCAGGTGTTGTAAGATCTAAGCTCATTTCGGTGTATGGTGTTGGTAAGGTATTTTACCGCTCTGTTTTTGGAAAGAATTCAATTCTAAACTGGTGTTCTGTTCACTTGAAATATCTAAAACCCGGGATCAAACATCATTTAAAGCTTCTTTAGGTGTGGTTACGTTGCGTTAATATACAGAGTGGATACTTAGTAAATAAGCTTCCAATAGTTACGGGCAACATCGTTCGAGTTGATATGTCCTTTTTCTTTAAGAAACTCTTCAATTAGCAAACGTATAGAGATATCGGTTTCTTCAATAGTTTCTGCTCTGGCAATCATGTCGAAATCGCCTCCACCTGCTTTGCGGTAGGAGTTAAGAGCTAGCGTAAAAGTATCGTTGTCCCGAACCGGTTCTCCTTTAAAGCGAAGATTTTTAATTCTGTTTCCGGGCTCTTCGCGTATATCAATTTCGTATGATGCACCATACAGCACATCAAAATTGTAGCCTGGCGTTACCCCGGAGGCTTCCGGCATCTCATTAGGGTTTCCGCGGTGTGTTTTAAAATAGCGGGCAGAGAATTCAAGATACTCTTTTAGGTCAGCCCCACTTATACGAATTTTGAATAAGGTATTTTCATATGGGTACAAACTTGCAACTGAACCACGTGTAATCATGCCATCCCGGAACACAGTATCGGTATTAAATATAGCAGAAGAGGACAAGTCTGCACCGGTAACCTGCATTTGCACATGCTGAATGAGGTCGGTTAGCGGATTGTCGGATATTCTTGCATCTTTTGCGTCCCAAAGTTCGCTGGTTGTTGCAAGTGTTTGATTCATATAAGCCATCACTTCTTCGTGTTGACTTGTGAAACGTTGTTCAAGTGATGTATGCAGAGGTGCAGCAACAGCAGGGAGTGCTACATTTCTGCCGTGTTTAATGCTAACTTGCCCACTATCATCTTTATGCACAAAAAGTTCTGTAAACCCAAGATGAGAAGCCCATCTACCCGCCTGAGTAACCGCAACTCCATGAGGATTTTTATCGCTGTAATAGATTTTGTTTTCAATTACACGGTGCGAGTGTGCCAGATGTAGGGCATATATGCCGGGAACCTCATCGGCAATAGCGCGTCCAAAATGCTCTATACCGAGTCCGTCGCCACTATACGAGGAAGAGCCTTCGAAGCCGCTATGAGCTGCGATAACGACTATATCTGCACCCTTGCTGTATAATTCTTCTGTATAGAGCCGTGCGGTTTCAATGCCATCTTCAAACCGGAGAATCCCCTCCACTCTGGGTCTGTCCCATACAGCAGAACCCGGAGTCGTAAGACCAATTACGCCAATAGAAATATTATTGGCAGTAAGCAAGATGTAAGGTTTGGCGAAAGGCGTATCATCTGATTCTCTTATAACGTTGGCACCAAGAAAGGGCGTATTTATCTGGCTCATACGGTGTTCGAGCAGGGGAATCCCAAAATTGAACTCATGATTGCCAAGAACAATACCATCGAATTCCAACTCTTCCATTACGGCAAGCAAGGGATAAACAGAAGCAATGTCTTCCCGCGCAAAATATTCGGCAAAAGAATTGCCTTGAAGCCAATCGCCGGTGTCTATTGTAAATACCAGCTCATGCTCTGCTTTTACTGAATCGATAAGGCTGGCTACTTTCAGCAAGCTATGTTGCTCATCGGGTGTATTGTCGTAGTAATTCCAGGGGAACACATGGCCATGAATGTCTGCCGTACTGAGAAAAACGATTTTTGTGGCTTCCTCTTCATTAAAAGACTGGTTGCTACTACATGCGTTAAAAAGCAACATTACAGCAACTACAGCCACAAATTGCATCAAGGCGCATTTTTTTGTTAGAATTAGTATACGGCAGGGGATCATAATATAAGCGGTAAGTAGCCCATATGTATTTTAAGGGCTCTTTGAAAGATTTTAAACCAAATTGAACAGGCTCTAAACGAAATATAGCTGAGTCGCCGTACTTTTATTGTACACAACTCAGCTATATTAATTATCAAGCCAACAAATACTACAGGTATTGATGCACTTCTTTGATAAATAATCGGCAAAGAAAGCAGTCCGGTATTTAAAGATTCAGTAAAGCATCTACCTGTAAAAAAATTTTTGAAGGACTAATATTCAAAAAAAAGCCACATAAAGTGGCTAAAAAATTATCGCAATAGGGGGATTTACACTTCGTTTTTCTTTTCTTGGATCTCAATACGTATTTCCTGTGCAAGTTTTTTTAGATCTTGCAGGGATTTACGTGCACGGGTTCCGGCAGTTTTGTTGCTTTTGCTGTAGAATTTGTCCATATCATCTTCTAGAGCATCAACAAGGACTTTAATCTCGTGAAAACGACTCATTATTTATCTCCGTTATTCAGTTAAATTTGTAATCATTTAAGGATATCTTAAAACAACAACTGAATCTAATTATATGAATTGCTCTTTGCAAGCGTTTAAGCACAGTTTTTTTTACTTTAAATGTAAAAAAAGCCATATTAAACTATTTTTCGACGAATTTCGGTCTTCAAAAAGGAGTTATGGGCGGCTCAAATTCGGGAAAGCATTTTTTATTCAGGTTTGAGAAACAAGTAAACAGCGCAAAACCTGCTAAGCAGATAAAATCAATCTGCAGGCTTTTTATCGGTTAGAAATGCCTCAAAAGCAGCTTTGCTGAACAAGTGTTGCGGTTCAGCAAGTTTAAAATTAATGCTGTTGTCTCTAAGCTCAGTGGGCGGTTCCGGAAGGGATTTGTCTTTAGAAACAAAAAGCTCATCTCCGCTTTTTGTTTCTAAAGCGAATGCTACGATATGGTCTATCTTTAGCTTCTTTTGCAGTAATCCAGCCAGTTCTGCTATGTTTATTACTGTTACTTTCCCTTCCTCATTTTGTGCCAGGTTGGATATAAGAATATTGGTTTGTGATCTTAATTTAAGCAAATAAGAATCATCTAACTGGAGTTCACCGTTAGAATGTTGTTTTAGAATTCCCCGCTGATGCCCATTTAACGCAATTACAGGTATTCCACTATCGGCAAATAAAGCGGTTAGGCGCAAGTTTAGCTCTTTTATGGCGCGTAGCTGTGCTTCTTCTCTAAGTACACCTGTTTGCAAAATTCGATCGGTGTGTTCGCTGTCGCCATGTAAAAAAACAACATTTTTGCAGCCAATGGCCCCCAGCTGCTGTGTCATCATTTTTAAAAAAGATCCGTTGTCGAGGTGCTGATAGTCTATAAGGAATAAAACATTCATGAAAACTTCTTTGGATGTAAGTGATTATATCTACTATTTTTTGTTGATGAATGAGCACGTATTAAATGCAATTATGTCTAAAACTTACCAAGCTCTGTACCACTAAAGTGGAAGGGGAGTAGTTGCGTACTTGTAACGCTCATCTCAGTATGTGCGTTCTGGAAAAGCACGATTCTGCTGCTCCGCATATGCTCGAAAATAACTTGCCGGCATGCGCCGCAAGGGCTTACATAATCACTTTTCGGAGCCATTACATAAAGTTTACCAAATTGGGTGTAACCGGCCGATATTGCTCTGGAGATAGCCATTCGCTCTGCACATAGCCCAAGTTCCCAGGCAGAGCACTCAACATTTACACCTGGTATGTAGCCGTCTGAAACTTCCAGTAAAGCGCTTACTTCAAAGCTGGAGTTCGGGGTTACGGCGAAACTGCATAAATCACTTAAAATTTCATAAATCTCGTCATTGCTAAGGCCGGTTGGCAGTTTAGGTACTTCGAATAGCTGCCCATCGCAGTCTTCAACATTAAATTCTGTTTCCAGTTTGTATTCATTTATCCAGTACTGCAGATGTTCTTCAAGCAATGGTTCATCCGGGAAATAGAGCTTTTTGGGCTTTTTACCGGCCGACAAACAAGAGAAAAGTGCTGCCTGTATTCGGCTTATGGTTAATGGAAAAGAAGCATTTTCGATGCGTACTCCAGGGTATAGTGTGCCTTCAATATCCGATACATAGCAGGCTTGTTTTTTACCGGAGTAAGGAACATAGCTGTTTTTTTCTAAGGTGCTTAATGTCATTCGCTGCCTTTAACTTTATGGTCGAATCGTGTCGCTTTGGGACAAGAAAAAAGTGTTGTTTAATAGAAGCCGATCCAAAACCTTGCTTTGTTCTGCTAGATTGCTATGCAGGTTTTAAACAAGGTTCTTGAAAAGGCTGGTAATCATTTCCGCAGCTGTTGTACGGAATATAATATACTTATTTTTCGCGTCTTCGGCTTCCAATACGGTTATTTACTCCTGTATTGCTTCAAAAACAGCATCCATTACAGCAGATCGTACCTGATTTATTTTGGCCGCCGGCTTTCTTTGTGGCCAGGTTCGGTTAGTTAAAACAATTACAGCCATATTCTGTTCCGGATCTATCCATAAACTTGTGCCGGTGAATCCTAAGTGTCCGTAAGTGTGCTTGCCGGCTAACTGACCCGCGGTGGTAAAGCCGGCCAGGCTTTTAAAGTCGAATCCTAAAGCCCTTGTTTGTTGCGAATCGGCTCTTGCCGTAAATCGGGCTATGGTTTCTTCGCTTATAAACCGCTGGTTGTTATAAAATCCATTTTGAAGCATCATTTGCGAGAAACGGGCAACATCAGAGCCGGTCGAAAATAGGCCGGCATGCCCTGCTATTCCACCCAGATAATACGCGCGCTCATCGTGTACTTCTGCCTGTATTGTCTTTTTCCTCAGCTCGGTATCTATTTCTGTTGGCGGTATACGGTTGGTTGTCCAGCGGCCGCGTCTTGATGGCCGGAAAATGGTGTCGCTCATACCCATTGGATAATACAGGCGCCGGTTAAGAAACTGATCGAACGACTCTCCGGATGCCATGGCTACGATTTCGCCGAGAATAATAAAACCCAGATCGGAGTAAAGCACGCGCTCTCCGGGAGAATGAACCAGCGGTTCTTGAAAAACGGCATTTCTGAGGCGTTCAGGGCTGCCAAGATGGTCGTTAAACGTTCTGAATGCAGGTAACCCGGATGTATGATTGAGCAGTTGCTCCAGCGTAACCTTGGCTTTATTGCCGGAGTTCCAGGCTGGGATAAAGCGGGAAACCGGCATGTCTAACGAAAGTTTGCCCTCATCTACCAGCATCATAACAGCTGCGGTCGTGGCCATGGGTTTAGTTAGAGAGGCAAGGTCGTAAATATCGTTGGCCCGTACAGGTCTTCTTTTTCTGTAGTCGTGATAGCCAAAAGCCTGGTTGTAAACAAGGAGCCCGTTACGCACAATAGCCACAACGCCTCCGGGGAAAACCGAATCCTGGATTGCCCTGTTCATAATTTGATCTACAGCATACAACCTTTCAGAAGAAAGTCCGCTTACTTCGGGGCGATCAGACCTCAGAATACTTTTATTTAGAGAAATACCGTGCCCGCGCTGGTACATTCCGGGAATACTAATCGGTAGCCGGCCGCCGATGTCAGATGCTCCGAAAAGCGCTGCAGCAGCGGCCTCGGAATGGCTCCCCAAAGAAGACCAGGCCAGCAAGTGTACGTTTGCAGAAGGCATTTCGCTAACCACGTACGGACTCGAAAAGGAAATAAGTAC
>JAIULZ010000050.1 GCA_022565805.1 Balneolales bacterium | reverse complement strand
TTTTGCTCCAAGGAAGAAGACGGGCAAAAGAGTGGTTTTGCAAAGCCTTCTAATACTGCAGATTAAATTCTTTTGAATGGTAAAAGCTATAAATAATAACAAACGAGTACATGTAACTCTCTTATGATACTTAATGCCTGAATACGTAAAAAGTCATACCAAAAGATAGATTAGATAATGTTTGGTTTTGATGCTGTGCCGTTATAAATAAAACGCATACTTTTTTATCCCATATATCCCATCTTAAGTTTTTCTTACCGAAAGTGATTGTATTTATATATTGCCTCATTCACAACAAATAATCAAATTCGTATACCAGCAAAAGTTTTCTTATAAATTATGATAAAGGAAGCCATATCGCCATAAAACTATGCAATTCAAATACTTTTCCACTAATACTCTTTGTCTCAAAACTTAATTTTTAAGCAATATTCATATACCGCAAATTCCTATGTTTTTAAGAAGTTTCATCCTGCTGATTTTATTCATTTGTTTTTTATCATCGATAAACGCAACGACTAATGCTCAATTTAACGGAGATGCCAGCGAACTAAGTGAAACAGACCTCATTTTATTAGAAATACAAAGAACAAGGGCAGAAATTATGCAGCTTCAAACAGAGCAGATGAATATATCAGATAATAACGCAGAACTGCTTGCAGACAGACTTGGTGCTTTGGAACAGCGAATCGTAGGTGTGGAGAACAGACTTAACAGAATCTTTCTGGAGTCTGATTATTTTGATCAAAAATTAACCTATGCCATTGGAGCAATGGTTGCAATAGCAATGTTAACACTGATAGCACTTTGGGGCTTTAGAAAAAAAGTGACCGACCCTATTGAAGTACAGTTACTTAAAATCAGAACTGATCAGCATGTTAGTTCTGCAAATACAGATTCTAAAGCACTTTCTGTGCTCAAAGAAATTGCTAAAGAAGATCCCTTTGTTGCACAAATAATGAAAAAGCACAATTTAACATAAGATAATTCTGCACTTTATATCCAATGCCCTAAAAAAAAGCTAAAAAGTGGCTGTTCTTATTAAGAACACACTTTTCAGCTTTATATTAACAATTTAAGTTATAGAAAATAAAGATCAGATCAATAAAGCAGTTACCCGCCCTGTTTATAATTTTATAAGATAGTCCCCATATCCACTTTTCATTAAAGGCTGAGCCAGCTTATGTAGCTGTTCTTTATTTATAAATTTCATACGATAGGCGACTTCCTCAATACAACCAATCTTCATACCCTGTCGCTCTTCAATTACCTGCACAAACTGAGAGGCCTGCATCAGTGAGTTAACTGTGCCGGTATCGAGCCAAGCCGTTCCCCGCCCAAGAATGCCAACCTTTAACTTACCTCTTTTCAGGTAATGCATATTAATATCTGTTATCTCAAGTTCGCCTCTTTCGGAAGGTTTTAAAGCACGAGCGATTTCAACGACTTCATTATCATAAAAGTAAATCCCGGGAACAGCGAAATCAGATCTAGGTATTTTAGGCTTTTCTTCAATTGAAATCGCATTTTTTTCCTCATCGAACTCTACAACGCCATATCGTTCAGGATCGGATACCTTATACGCAAAAACAACTCCGCCATCCGGATCTCTAAACTGCTGCAATAATGGCCTGATTCCCTGTCCGTAAAAAATATTATCGCCTAGTATTAAAGCAACCTTATCATTCCCTATGAAATCGCGACCTATTGTAAATGCCTGAGCCAAACCCTTAGGTTCTGGTTGAACAGCATACTCAAAGCTACAGCCTAACTGAGAACCATCACCAAGCAATTTTTTAAAAACAGCGTTATCTTCGGGGGTCGTTATAATGAGAAACTCCTGAATTCCAGCAAGCATTAAAACCGAAAGCGGGTAGTATATCATGGGCTTATCATATACGGGGATAAGCTGTTTACTGGTTGCTATCGTAATGGGGTGCAGTCTGGTACCGGCACCACCGGCTAAAATTATGCCCTTCATACTATTTATTATAAACGTTAAGTTTTGTCATTAAAATCAGACCATTGCAGAAAACTGCGTATCGAGTTACAATTTTGTATAATGCGTTTTTTAGTTCAAAAATGTAACACGCTTCGTTTCCCGGAAGCTTTCTTTTGTAAAGGTATTTTAGGCTATGATTTAGCGCCTTGCTTCAAGTCAACTTTATAGTAATCTACATACCACTCTATGAAGTTTTGAATACCTTCTTTCACAGAAAATTTAGGACGGTAGTCGATATAATCAAAAAGTGCTTCTACATCGGCCCATGTTTTAGGAACATCGCCAGGCTGAATATCCATCATATTTTTCTCGGCGGTAATGTTCAGATTCTTCTCAATTTCGTGAATGAAATCCATAAGTTTTACCGGATTACTGTTCCCAATATTGAAGATCTGGTAGGGGGCGAAACTAGTCGCGGGATCTGGTTTTTCACCAGACCATGTTGTATCCGGTACCGGTGGTTTGGGTACAAGTCTGCGAATACTTTCCACAATATCGTCTATGTATGTGAAATCCCGCATCATTTTACCATGATTAAATACATCAATCGGTTTCCCTTCGGACATCGCTTTTGTAAACAGGAAGAGAGCCATGTCGGGTCTGCCCCATGGGCCATACACTGTAAAAAATCGTAGACCCGTTGTAGGAATATTAAAAAGGTTGGAATAGGTATGAGCCATTAGCTCATTAGCCTTTTTAGATGTTGCATAAAGGCTAACCGGATGATCTACATTATGCTTAACGGAAAATGGCATTTTTGTGTTTGCACCGTACACTGAACTGGAAGATGCGTAGACCAAGTGTTTAACTGGATAATGCCTGCATGCTTCAAGAATATTTAGGAACCCGGTAATATTTGCATCAATATAGGTATGTGGGTTAATAAGACTATACCTGACACCGGCCTGCGCAGCAAGATTTACAGCAACATCAGGGCGTTCCTTTTTGAAAAGATCCATGATAGATTCTTTTTCTTCGAGCCCCAGCTTTATAAACTGGTACTTAGGATACTTACGGCTTCTAACAAGAACATCATGCCTGATATCATCTTTTTCGATACCCGTTTCAAGCAGGCGGTTATACTTTAGATTTACATCGTAATACTCATTAATATTATCAAGTCCAATTACTTCGTGGCCATCTTTGAGTAAAGCTTGTACCAGATGAAATCCAATAAAACCGGCGGTTCCGGTTACAAATACTTTCATGAAATTAAATTTTATGTCTTTTTATGAATTTAAAGTTTAAAGCACTTTTAGAGCTTTCGACAAGCTGGATTCAAGAAATTTCCGGCCAAATCTAAAACAATAGAATGCTTTCAATATATCTATATATGAAGTTAATTTCAGCCAAGAGTAAAAAATGATGGAAAGCGCCTATGTTGGTTTCATTCACATTAATATGATTCACTTTCTTTAGATATAGGCTAAAACTTCTGCATCAACTATTAAAGGATATACATGTTAATCTGATGATTGATTGATTGATCATCCGTTAAATTGTTCATAAGCTGGTTAAGCCGGAGTTTCCTGCTCAAAACCTGAATAGTTTGGTATAATTTGATAAAAACACTCTCTGATTTTAGATGAATTACCACTTTCAGCGGCATTCCTTAGCTCTTGGAGCATATAATCAAGATTATCTATAGTTACACCTTTCTTTCTGGCCATAAAAATTTTCTCATACTTGGAACTTAGTGTTCCTTCCTCGGCTGTGAGTATTTCTTCGTACAGTTTCTCTCCGGGTCTTGTTCCGGTAAATTCAATTTTTATATCTACGTCGGGCTCGAAACCAGAAAGCTTTATAAGATCTCGTGCCAAATCCACAATACGAACCGGCTCTCCCATGTCCAGCACATATACGGCACCATTATTATCCATACCTCCAGCCTGTAAAACAAGTTGTGAAGCCTCCGGAATAGTCATGAAGTATCTGGTCATTTGCTCATCGGTAACTGTAACGGGTCCACCTTTCTTAATTTGTTCTTTAAAGAGAGGGATTACACTACCCCTTGACCCAAGTACATTACCAAATCGAACAGATACAAAAACCCGGTTATCTCTCGCGCGAACAGCGCCGGACTCGACCACATATTCAGCGACTCTCTTGGAAGCACCCATTACAGATGTAGGGTTTACCGCTTTGTCTGTAGAAATATTAACGAACCGTTCAATGTCGAATTCTAAAGAAAGCTCGACCAAATTAGAAGTACCAAATATATTATTAAGTACGGCCTGTTCCGGATTGGATTCCATAAGTGGAACGTGCTTGTGAGCCGCTGCATGGAAAACTATTTGAGGATGATGTGTACTAAAAATTCTTCTAAGACTTACTTCATCCCGCACATCACAGATATAAGGAGTATATGGTGTTCCTGAATGGTATCTATGCAACTCTTGCTGTAGTTGATAAACGCTGTTTTCTCCACGGCCAATTACAATCAGGTGTTTAGGCCGGAATCGGCACACCTGTCGTATAATTTCTGATCCAATAGATCCTCCCCCTCCCGTTACCAATACCACTTTCCCTGAAATATAGCGGGCAATTTCTTCCATGTTAAGTTCTACAGCATCCCTTTGTAGTAAATCCTGCACATCTACATTACGTATTTGAGATATAGAAACCTTACCGTTTATCAGATCTGATAAACGGGGCAGTATTTGATGGTTAATCTTTAGCTTACTGGTCTTTTCAACTACTTCTCTAATAGCTTCCGGATTGGATGGAATAGCAGTTAAAACCATGTTTGCTTTAGAAATTTTAACGGCTTCTTCGAGATCATCTATTGACCCCAGAACAGGTAAATCGAGAAATCGCTGCTTATGTTTACCGGGATCATCATCCAAAAATGCTACAGGTTGCATTTTTGTTTCGGGGTGTCTCATCAATTCTCTTGCCATCATGGTACCTGCGCTTCCGGCACCGATTATTAATACCCGCTTATTTTTTTCTTTTGGGTTTTTTGCATTTTGCATCATTACTACAGTTTGCTCGCTTCCAACTCGTGCAAAAAGTCGGAAAAAGCCTAAAAGCAAAACGGAGAGCATAGCGTCTATCACCAAAATACCGAACGGTATAGGGTAAAAACCGCGTATGGCTACTGTAACCAGCAGCGTTAATAATGTAGCTGTTCCAATGGCAAGAATTATCTTATTTAAATCCCGCACACTAACATTGTGCCAGGATTGCCTGTGTACATTAAAAAGCCTTAGCCCCAATAGCTTGGGAGCAAAAGACATAATGGGGTAAATCAATAACAGGCTGGTTTCAAGTGCATCTACATGCCCCAGACGTACCAGTACCGCCAGCGGGGCACATATTAGCAAAACACTAAAGTCCAGCAGAATTTTTATGGTATAGCGTTTTCTTGCACTAGCAAAAAAAGAATATAAAAAACTATCTGGCTTAATTTGGGATTGAACTTTCTTCAACATAAGCGAGTATACCACATACTACGTAATTTTTTGTATGCCTATAGTACTTAAATTAACTAATAGGCATCTTAATATATTGATTTAATTATAAAAAAAATGAGGCAAAATCATCCCGTTACGCCCTCTCATTACGTAATTCACTTCAATTCAGAATGTTTTTGAGTACTTCAAATATTCTTGTAAAATCTTCTTCTTCAAGGTTTGAACCGCTTGGAAGACATAAGCCTTGCTCAAACAACTGCTCGCTTACACCAGAGCCGTAATACGCGCATCCAGAAAATACAGGCTGCATATGCATGGGTTTCCATAATGGCCTGGCTTCTATGTTTTTTTCTTCAAGCGCAAGACGAATAATTTCTCTGGTAACACCATGGTTTTTATTGGGATCTACCAAAATACAGCTCAGCCAGCGATTAGAAAAAAAGGATTCATCAGGTTCAGTCTGTACCTGAATTCCCTCATATCCAGCAAAAAAGCTTCTATATCTTTCGAAATTAGCCCTTCGTTGCGAAACACGGTCTTTGAGCACGAGCATTTGCCCCCTACCGATACCAGCAGATATATTACTCATTCTATAATTATACCCGATGTGGGAATGCTGATAATGAGGAGCCTGATCTCTGGCTTGAGTAGCCAAAAAGCGGGCTTTAGCGATCAACCCGGCATCGCGGCCTAACAATGCTCCGCCCCCCGAAGTTGTAATAATTTTATTACCGTTAAAACTAAGTGCCGAGAGAAAGCCAAAGGTACCGCATTTTTCACCTTTATACTCAGAACCCAGAGCCTCAGCTGCATCTTCAATTAGCGGTATACCATAGTTGTCACATATGGTTTGTATTTCATCAACAAGTGCCGGCATTCCATAAAGATGAACATATATTACAGCAGCAGGTTTTCTGCCTTTTCTTAAGCGATCTTTAATTGCTACTTCTAAAGCTTCGGGGCAAATATTCCAGGTTTTTTTTTCTGAATCAATAAATACAGGTGTTGCACCACAGTATGTTATTGGGTTTGCCGATGCAGAGAATGTAAAGCTCTGGCATAGTACCTCGTCCCCTTCTTTAACGCCCGCTAGTACTAATGCTAAATGGATAGCCGCAGTGCCGCTTGTTAAGACGGCTGCATTGGCAGAATTGGTAAATGAACATATATCTTTTTCGAAACCATCTACATTCGGACCAAGTGGAGCTATCCAGTTTGATTCGAATGCCTGATGAATAAAATCAAGTTCCTGACCACCCATATGCGGTGAGGATAGCCATATTTTGGGCTGTACCTGGGTTTGTGGTTTATTCAATATATTGGAAGACATTCTGTTTTTGTTGATGAGATAAAGATGAGTAGCTCTGTAATCTTTGCGTTAAAATTAAAATAAATGTACCATAATAATGGTTAGTTTTCCTTGTTTAATATCCTTATCCACTTTGTTATTCTAAATAAACTGATACCAACAGTATTACCTAAGATACTGTTTAATTACGCATAATTATGGTAAGCCCAAGCTCTTTTAAAAATTAACCTCTCTACAGTAATTATCGTTTACTACACTTGGTAGGGCATTGGCAAACCGTTTATTCAAATCTGATTTTCAAAGACCTCATCAAATATAATATTTTTTCGGGGATGACTGCTTTTTTAAGTTTATAAAATTGTACAAATCTTTTTTATTAAAGCTACATGTACATATACGAATAATTAACGCATACAGATCAAAAACCAATTACAGCTCCAAGTGAAAACAAGCTACGATACCTGAATGCATCGCGATTGTCGGATGGCGAAGAAACATAAAGTGGCACATCATACCTTACAATAAAACCGCGAGGCTTTCCAATCTGATCGGGTATGTTTAGGGTTAGCGCCAGACCCGGACCTGCGTTTGAAAGTATTTCAGACTTATTGTTGCTGAATTCTACCCTTGCAGCATCTAAAAAGAGATAAGACCTTAGTCTAAGAAAATCTCCTACAACCGGGATTTGTTCAAAAAGCAAATCAAGAGGATTGGGATAATCTGCTTCTACATTAAGAGCTGTAAAATATCCCTTTAGCCCGGGAGCTCCGCTTTGCGCATTTACTATATCGGTTCGGTTAAATCCGCGAAGTGCGGGTCCGTTGCCAGTAAATTGAAAAAGACCTCTATCGAGCCATGGCATTGGAATAGTGCCTTTTGCCCGAAAAAAACCTGACTTCATCCAGTCTATACCAGGAGCATTCGACAGCTGAAAGCGTTGTTCAGCAGGAGCATCATTAGAAACAGCACCGGCTGCCACCCTCATCCTGATTCCAAAACTACGGGAAATAATTAGATTCTTGCTCATTTGGGCATGAAACGTAGCAAAAAAGTCCTCGTCACCGGCTGTACCTGTCCAGAAATTCGCTTTCCAATTCCAAACTCCGGTTTGCGTTAAAAGCTGATGCTCAAAACCAGCATTCAGGTAATAAATTGGCTCGGTTTGCCAGATAGAAGGAAAAGCAACGTACTCTGTATCGACGTGTTGATAAAACCCTGAGAAGGCATATAATTCGCTAAATTCGTCTTCATTAAAGCCCGGCTGCCATCTTTTGTCGATTCGTAAACCATGCTGATGAAAACCGGCTCTATAACTTGAGATAAGGCCATAGCTACCCTCACTGTTAAAATCTGAGATCGCATCTATTGGGTTGGTGTACCTTAAATAGTATGATACAGGCATATCAGGAAACCAGGTACCTAACCACAAACCTACATCCAATCGGTGCGGACCGTCATCAAATGTACCTTTAAACTGCCCTCTGGTTCGAATACCGAGCCGAATCCCGTCTACATCATTATACCACAAATCCGGCGCAAACCGGAACTCGTACCCGCTTTCCTGCTGAGCCTCGGCCTGCTCTGTTATTGCAGCACAAAGAATTGTAAGACATGCTAAAATGAATAGATACTGTATTTTCAAAGTCCGTTGTCGTTCTTGAAGAGGGTAAAATTATTTAGACATTGCTGCTTATCCGGCTCGCAGAGAAGATACAAGTTAGCCGGATAAAAAATGCGAAAAAGTGTTAGCTGGTTAATCTCACATCTTAAAATGAAGTATTATTTCTAAAACAGCCATGCAGATGATAAATTATCGTTTTCTAAAATATTTTGAGTTAGTGCAAGCAATCTGCTTTGTTCGGGCCAAATTAACATTTTTTGGGCAATTTGCGGAATAACCCAGGCAAATTCGGTATGCTCATGATTGAGCCTTATTTGCTGCTGATGGTTTACTCGTGCCGCAAATGCGGGTATGAAATGCATTTTATTTTTTCTCGCATCAAAAAAATGATTGATGTCTGGCAAAACCCATAGAAAATCCGGTTCAGCTGTTGTTTCTTCTAATAACTCGCGCTTTGCAGCAGCTAAGGCAGATTCTCTAGCTTGCACTTTGCCCGCTACTATACGCCATTCCCCGGCATATACTACTTTTGGGGAGCGACGTAGCAGTAAAAATGTTCGGTTGTTTTTATCTGCAGGGTCTTCCCTGTACACATATACATCTACAAGTTCTGGAGTCAATGCTTTATGGGTTAAATCACGAAATTAAGCCGGAGCTTTCACTTTTTTGTTTAGCAAATCTTGAAAACCGATTACCGGAGATTTTGGGCAAATTAATCTTTGCTGTGCCTGTCAGTATTGTTTTTCGTACCTGCCCGGATCGTTTGAGTAATCTGTTGTACGATCTTTCCAATAGGTTTCTGCCGATTTATTAATAGAGATACCAAGTGGATCTTTAGTGAGAAGCCTTCGGCCAATGCCTATTGGAGTCATTACAAGTAAAAAAACCAGGCTGATAATTACTTTGGTCATTACTAAACCCAGCATTAACGCAAGAATCATCCAACCCTTGTATATGCTAAAAATAGAAACCGGCCGAACCATTGAAATAAAGAAAAGGGTGAAGCCGAACGCAAACAAAACCTGAGAAATCGTACCGAATTGCCAGTCGTTTCTCCAGCCCAACAGAGCTGGAATAAGAATACCGGGTATCAGGAGCATCACAAACCCGAATTCTCTTACTTTACGGTTATTTACCGTAATTTCGCCGGATAGAAGAGATATGAACTTTTTAAATTTAGTCAAGAACAAATTCCTCCTTCCACTTCATATCATCATCATATTTAGGCTGTTCGGTTTTCAGAAAGACGATATTACCCATTACAAGACGATCCATTCTGGTGCGCATGAAACATTTATAAGCCTCCTCGGGAGTGCAGACTATAGGCTCGCCCCTCACATTAAAACTTGTGTTTATAACCACAGGACAGCCCGTCTGCTCATAAAATGCATTTATCAGCTTATAATATTTACTGTTCCAGCGTCCATCTACCGTTTGTATTCTAGCCGAACCATCTACATGTGTTATCGCAGGTAGCTCCGAGCGAATTTCATAGAGCTTATCAAAACCCGAAGCATCCGATTTTATTTGTGTTCGAATACGCTCTGCAACATCTGCCACGATTAACATGTACGGACTCTCCTTAACGAGGTCGAAATACTCAGACACCTGAGGCAATAGAACGCTCGGGGCAAAAGGCCGGAAACTTTCTCTAAACTTAATTTTCAGATTTAGAGTACGCTGCATCTCTGCTGATCGCGGATCACCCAGAATCGAGCGTGCACCCAGCGCCCTGGGGCCAAATTCCATTTTGCCCTGAAACCAACCAACAACTTCGCCACTGGCAATTGCATTGGCAGTATCTGTAAGCATTTGTTCCTGTGTTATGGCGTGATAGACAGCTCCCTCCTCTTTCGCAAACGCCTTAATTTCATCATCAGAAAATTCGGGACCAAGGTAACTGCCTTTCATAGAGTCGTGTGGCTCTGGCTTTCTATCTTTGCCAAAATAATGATAGTGAGCCGTCATAGCCGCGCCCAAGGCACCACCGGCATCTCCAGCTGCTGGCTGAATCCATATATCGTCTGCAATTCCGGAGCGCAACAATTTACCATTAGCCACGCAATTTAGCGCCACTCCGCCAGCAAGGCAAAGATTACGCGAACCGGTAGTTTCTACGGCATGTTTGGCCATCCTGAAAACTATTTCTTCCGTAACTTTTTGTACCGATGCGGCCAGATCCATTTCGCGCTGCGTAATTTTGGTCTCTGGCTTTCGGGCAGATCCGCCGAAAAGTTTATCGAAATTTTTGGAAGTCATTTTCAGGCCGTAGGTATATTCGAAATAGCGCATATTCATCCGAAACGAACCATCCGGCCTGAGATCGATCAGCTTATCAAAAATTTTATCTGTATAAACGGGTTTGCCATAAGGCGCCAAACCCATCAGCTTATACTCTCCAGAATTTACCTTAAACCCAGTGAAATACGTAAATGCAGAGTAAAGTAACCCCAAAGAGTGGGGGAAATTCAGCTCTTTAACGATGTGTATGGCGTTTCCATCGCCAGTTGCAATCGAACTTGTTGCCCATTCTCCCACGCCATCGAGGGTTAAAATGGCAGCCTTTTCGAAGGGTGATGGAAAAAATGCTGATGCAGCGTGAGACTCATGATGCTCAGGAAAAAGCAGTTTACCTTCATAATCCAGCTCGTTTCGCAACAGGTCGGAAATCCAAAGTTTTTCCTTAATCCAAATGGGCAAGGCTTTCCATGCGCTTCGCAAGCCGCGGGGAACATAGCCCAGATAGGTTTCCAGAATTCTCTCGAATTTGAGAAATGGCTTATCATAAAAAGCGATGGCTTCAAGATCTTTAACTGAAATTTTCGCCTCGGTCAGGCAAAACTGTATCGCTTTTCGGGGAAAACCGGGATCATGCTTAATTCTGGAAAACCTTTCCTCCTGTGCGGCCGCCACAACTTCTCCATTCCTGAGCAAAACTGCAGCAGAATCGTGATAATAGCAAGATATACCAAGAATATACATAAGCCGCCCGGGCTCTACTTTAACCGTTTCTGCTTATTTCGAGCACTTCAAGTTCGAGCATACCTGCCGGCACTTTAACCTGCACCACGTCTCCCACAGATCTGCCGAGCAAAGATTTGCCAATTGGCGATTCAACCGATATTCGGCCTGTAGAAAAATCGGCTTCCTGAGGAGAAACCAGCGTATATGTAGCTTCTTTTTTGACCTTTTTGTTCAAAATTTTGACCGTTGAAAGCACAAATACTTTCGAAGCATCTATATTTTTTTCATCGATGATGCGTGCCGAAGCCATAGCTTCTTCCAGCTCGGCAATCTTCTTTTCGAGATGACCCTGCGCTTCTTTTGCAGCATCGTATTCGGCATTTTCGCTCAAATCGCCCTTAGAACGCGCTTCTTCGATGTCTTCGGCGATTTTTTTCCGCCCGGCAGTTTTAAGATGCCGAAGTTCATTTTTGAGTTTTTCGTATCCTTCTTTGGAGAGATGGTTTATTTTCACTGTTTTCGATTATTTTTAAAGATTTTCCTGGATAACAGGCTTCGGGGTACGACTATAAAAGCCTGTCATTTATTTCAATTATTTTCGCTGCAAGCAATGAATATGGCTCAGAAATGAACGCATTCATTTAAAAAAATAATTAGTATTATCAGTATTTTACCTGCATTATTCATCAAGAAGTTTGGTTTGGGACAAGGCGTTTGAGAAATGGTGGCGCAAAAAGTACCTGAGTACGTTGAGAAAACCATTTCTCAGACAACGCTATCCAAAGGTAAATTTCATAGCGTGATACAATGTTTCAACTTAAAATTTATCTATCTGATTTTATGACATAGCGATATATTCAACTTAAAATTATTTGTAAATAATGCTGGTTAAATGATATTGCTATAAATATAAAAACCGCCATAATTACAAGCGGTCTGCGGTAACTATCATTAGAAAGTTTTTTGCCAACTATTAATTCTAATTCGCCCTGAATACCAATTAGGGTATCGAAATACAGCAATTATGGCATATTCCTATCCGGGTTCGGGTTTCTCCTACCCACAGTTTTATGGAATTCAGTAACTTTTTATATGCTCTATAGAAGGCTTTGAAAAACCTTCTATTTTATTTTTGTTCCAAGAAAGAAGGCGGGCAAAAGAGTGGTTTTGCAAAGCCTCCTATATACAGTAAGAAATTTCTACAATGACAAAAAGCTTAGTATTTAAAAAGCAGGATAAAGCATTATTTGACTACTTTGCCAAAATTCAGAATCCATTAGTACCTTATGGCCTCAGTTTTTAAATAGAACAAGGCCGTACACGATATCGCGCACGGCCTCTTGTTATACTGGCAATATAATTAATTTTATTCTATTCCGCTTTTATTTTAGCATTAGGCTCTGCCCAAACTAAAGTAGCAGATCAAAAAGGGACCTTTAAAACCATTTACTTCTTCAGAATCATTATTGTTTACGAATTATTTCAAGTTTGTTTGACTGTTACCCGACTGAAGTCAAACTTGTGGAACCTCTACAAATTTAAAGCTTAATAAACGACTACTACTTCAGTATTTTTTTATGAATCGAAAACGGACTACACGCGAAATATTACAAAAAAACAACTCTGACGAGGCTCCCCTAAAGTTACAGAATACGATTATTTGTTTGCACAATATTCGGAGCATGCATAATGTGGGAGCTGCTTTTCGTTGTTGCGATGCCTTTGGGGTTGGTAAAATTATTTTATCTGGTTTCACCCCGATCCCACCCAGACCAGAAATTACGAAGACAGCGCTCGGAGCCGAAGAATCGGTCTCATGGCAATACGTAAAAGATATCTTCACAGAGATTAAAAACCTGAAGCAAAACGGTTATATTTTAGCCGGTATCGAGCAAACAACCGAAGCACTTCCTCTGCACACAGACCTTATTTATAGGAACGGGCGTTCCGTATTTTTTTTCGGAAACGAAGTAACCGGGCTGGATGAAGAACTGCTTCCTTTAATGGATATGTGCCTCGAAATTCCCCAATTCGGCACTAAGCATTCTTTAAATATTTCTGTAACTGTTGGCATTGTGCTATACCAACGGTTGCTTCATTCTCTGTAAATACCGGCTGGTTAAGATAACAGGGAAAGAAAGCATTTTTGTTTCTGTGCAAGTATTTTCCCGCTTCTCGATTATTCATATTACTGGTCTGCAAATCAAAACTGCTTACTTTTAAAACGTAATTACCGGTAAAACCTTTATATTAAAAATCTGCCTTCAACTCGCAATTTTGCTGTAAAAAGAGTTCAAAGGTCAGGGAGGCCATGTTTTTTGATGCTTGTTTAATCGAATTCTGAAAACACCGCCAGAACTTATTTTACTGTTATTTTTTTTCAATTATCAAATTATTACTGCTTTAATGTCGAAACGCATACTTGTAACGGCCGCACTACCTTATGCCAACGGCCCCTTACACCTGGGTCATTTAGCCGGCGCTTATCTGCCCTCAGATCTTTACGTACGATACAAGAGACTGAAAGGAGATGAAGTGGTCTTCATTTGCGGTTCAGATGAGCATGGAGTACCCATAACGATTGCCGCAGATAAGGAAGGCGTTACTCCTCAGGATATCGTAGACCGCTACCATGCCATCAACAAAAAAGCATTCGAAGATTTTGGCATTTCATTTGATTACTACGGCCGCACCAGCTCAGAAACACACAAACGAATTTCTCAGGATTTTTTTAAAACGCTGCACAACAAAGGCGTATTTACTCGAAAAAAAGAAGAGCAGTTTTTTGATGTATCGGCCGGCATGTTCTTGGCAGACCGTTACATAAAAGGAACCTGTCCAAAATGCGGCTATGAGGAAGCATACGGCGATCAGTGCGAAAAGTGTGGCGCCTCGCTATCACCATCCGAGCTGATAAACCCGGTTAGTATGTTAAGTGGCGAAACACCCGAGTTAAGAGAAACCGAGCACTGGTACATACCGCTCGGTAATTATCAAGAATGGCTTGCCAAGTGGATAGATGAAAAAACAGACTGGAAGCCAAATGTAACCGGCCAATGCAAAAGCTGGCTCGATGCCGGGCTTAATGAAAGAGCCGTAACGAGAGACTTAAAATGGGGTGTACCGGTTCCCTTAGACGATGCAGAAGGCAAAGTACTCTACGTTTGGTTTGATGCGCCAATCGGCTACATTTCTGCAACAGTAGAATGGGCAGCACAAATTGGCGACCCTGAGGGATGGAAAATGTTTTGGCAGGATGAAGATACCGAGCTTATCCATTTTATCGGAAAAGACAATATCGTTTTTCACTGCATAATGTTTCCGGCTATGCTAAAAGCACATGGAGACTATGTTTTGCCCAAAAACGTACCAGCCAACGAATTTTTAAATCTTGAAGGCAAAAAGCTCTCCACTTCCCGCGGCTGGGCCGTTTGGTTACATGAATATCTCGAAGATTTTGAGCCCGACTTACTGCGCTACGCTCTTACCACATCGCTTCCGGAAACCAAAGACAGCGATTTTGTATGGAAAGAATTTCAAGGCAAAGTTAACAACGACCTGGCCGATGTGTTTGGTAATTTCGTGTTTCGCACCTTTTCTTTTATCCATCGCTTTTTTGATAGCCGCATCCCGGAGTTAAAAAACCCGAATAAGCAAGATCTTGATTTACTCGACGAAATTGAAAAGCATGCTAAGCTAATTTCGGCCAGCTACGAGAAGTTCCGTTTTAAGGATGCCGCTTCTCATACCATTAATCTTGCCAGACTTGGTAATCGCTACTTCACAGAAAAAGAACCCTGGCATAGTCGCAAAAACAATCTCGAGGATTGCGCGAACACACTACATGTTTGTGCCCAGATTACCGCTGCTCTCTCTGTTTTCTTTTCACCCATAATTCCGGATGCCTGCGACCGGCTTCAAAAAGCCCTTAATCTCGAAATAAACGGCTTATTATTGTGGGAAGAGGCGCATAAGAATATGCTTAAGGCCTCGTCTGTTGTTGAAGAAATGGAAATCCTTTTCAAAAAAGTTGAAGATGATATAATTGAAAAACAGCTTCAAAAGCTTCTCGAGAAATCAAGCTCAGTATCTGCCGCTGGTAATGATGCAGGTGATAAATCATATGAGCCCTTACGCGACATAATAACCTACGATGACTTCGCTAAGCTCGATTTTAGAACAGGCATAATTCTGAAAGCGGAAAAGATGAAGAAATCTAAAAAGCTGCTCCGCATAGAGGTAGATTTGGGTTTCGAAAAAAGAACCGTCTTAAGCGGCATTGCCGAATTTTATAAGCCCGAAGAACTTTCCGGTCAAAAGGTAGTTGTTGTGGCCAATCTCGCCCCTCGTAAAATGATGGGAACGGAGAGTGAGGGTATGATTTTAATGGCAGAAAACCCCGACGGAGGCCTGCGATTTGTTGAGTCGGATGCCGAACCCGGTGCTTTGCTCAGCTAATTCTAATTTTTCCGGCCTTAACATTTTATTCGGCAACCATCTGCATTTTAGCCGGAATTTGCATTCGAAATACGTGGCACAAAATAGTTTTCATGGGAAATTTATTAAAAGAAAAAAAGCAGACTTCAGTCAGCGATAATTATAAACGAGACCGGTTAGGATGTTTTCCCGGAAAAGGATACACCGAATTCAGGCTGTTTTGTCCCAGAGCTTCTGCCGTAATGGTAGAAATCTTCGATAATTTTGAGCAAAAGCAGGGTCGGTTGTATAGTATGAGTAGTTCCGAGCGCGGTGTTTGGCAAATAACCATACCTGGCAACCAGGAAGGTAAACTTTACGGATACCGGGTAATACCGCCCTCAGACGAAGCCTTTACCAAAGAGAACCCCAATGGGGAGTGTATAGCCGATCCTTACAGTCGTTTAGTTACCACCAAAAATCATTACAGGCAGTACCCGAAATCGGTAATTTATACACCAGCCCCCTTCGATTGGGAAGGAGATACTTTTGTTTGTCCTGATGATCCAAGAGATCTTGTTATTTACGAGGCACACATTAAAGATATGTCTGCTCACCCGAGCGCTGCTTGTGCACCTGCCGGTACCTATAAAGGCTTTATAAGCAAAAACGGGCGGGGCGGCCTAAACCATCTTAAAAAAATGGGGATAAACGCCGTAGAATTGCTGCCCGTACAGAAATTTGCTTATTTTGAACCGCCTCATAACCAGCCTATTTCGGATGGAGTAATAAATACCTGGAATTATTACGGCCGCAACTACTGGGGATACATGACCTCCTTCTTCTTTGCTCCGGAAACGCTGTACGCCACCGATGGTTCTGCAGAGGCTGGCAGGCTTACCGGAAAAACAGACGCTGCAATACGCGAGCTTAAAGAGCTGGTAAAAACACTCCACAAAGAAAACATCACCGTAATAATGGATGTGGTATACAACCACGTTTCCCAGTACGACCTCAACCCGTTTAAGCTCCTCGATAAAGAATATTATTTTCGTCTGAATGCCGATGGCAGCTACCGCTCAGACAGTGGCTGCGGCAACGATTTCAAAACCGAAGCTCCAATGGCAAGAGAGCTTATAGTAGAAAGCATCTGTTACTGGATGGAAGAATTTCATATTGATGGCTTCCGCTTTGATCTGGCAAATCTTATCGACAGAGACACATTTCGAGAAATTAAGGAAAAAGCAGAGGCTATTAACCCCAAAGTCGTACTAATTGCTGAGCCCTGGGGTGGCGGTTACGACCCTACGGGCTTTTCGGAGCTGGAAATACCATCATGGAACGATCAGATCCGCAACGGGGTGAAGGGCTCCGATCCTGTTAAAGACAAAGGATTTATTTTTGGTGGCTGGCAGTGGGACACTTCGCGGCAAGGTCTCGAAAATTTTCTTGCCGGCTCTCTTCTTGGATACAATAATGGCCGCTACCATAAAAGTAAATACTGTGTAAACTACCTTGAGTCGCATGATGGGTACACCCTAGCTGATTTCATTCGTATAGGCCTTAATCACGGTTTACTGCACAGTAGAAACGATCGCGCAAAGATTACGCGCTTGAACCCCACAGAGCTTAAACTGTGCAAACTTGCGGCCGCATACTTGTTTGCATCACAAGGTATTTGTATGATACACGCGGGACAGGAATGGGGGCGTTCTAAGGTAGTAGAAGATTGTGATGGAATTGATGATCCGTATGCGGGTATGCTGGATCATAATAGTTATGAAAAAGATAACCTTACGAATTATCTAAACTTTAATGAGCAACACGATAATGCAGAGCTTGTAGGCTACTACAAAGGCTTAATACAGCTCAGGCTTGCATCTCCCGCCCTGCGAAAAACAGACCCTGAAAACATCAGATACTTCAATTATCAGGATAGTCTTCATGTAACTGCACTAATAATTGGAAAAGGGTGCGACGATCCGTATGATTACATCGTAACTTTAAACGGCAACCCGCAGGCACTGCATCGTATTAATTTACCGGCAGGCGTGTGGGAAATTGTTGTTAGCGGGCATCATGCGTCTTCGCAGGGTTTTGATGTAGCCGCAAGCGAACTTTTGGTTGAACCATCAACTGCTTATATACTTAGAAGGTTGCGAGATAGAGATTAATAAAATATTTTAGACCGTTAATATGCATCCGGCCACCTAAACAAACATAACTTTGGCAACTATAGAAACGCCCTCAAGGGGTACGTGGAATAGCAAACTCGGCTTTATTTTAGCCGCAGCAGGCTCAGCTGTAGGATTAGGGAATATTTGGGGATACCCAACTCAAGTCGCAGATAACGGGGGGGCTGCATTTATCCTCGTATATCTGGTATGCTGTATACTTGTTGGATTGCCCGTAATGATTGCAGAAATCACCATAGGCCGAAAAACCGGTAAAAATCCCGTCGGCGCGTTCAAATCACTCGACTCTAGTGGGTTTGGCGCAATTATTGGCTATTGGGGCGTTCTGTGTGGTATGATGATTCTGGCCTTTTATCTCGTTATTTCGGGCTGGACACTCGCCTACGTTTTCGAGGAAATTTTTAAATACAGTGGCAATAGCGAGCTCTCAGCTTGGTTTGGTCAATTAGACAACGGGCCCAAAAATGCAATTTTCACCATTGTATTTATGCTTTTTACTATAGGCATTATTAATGGTGGCGTAAGCGGAGGTATTGAAAGAGCAACAAAAGTGCTTATGCCTTTTCTAATTTTTATACTCGTTGCAATGATTATTTACGTGTTTACCCTCGAAGGATCTGCAGAGGGTATTCGCCAATATGTTTTGCCAGACTTTAGTCTAATTAGCGGTGATTTAATTTTGTCTGCTATGGGCCAAGCCTTTTTCTCACTCTCCTTAGGAATGGGCGCTCTAATTACATATGGTTCGTATCTAAAGAAAAACCAAAATGTAATGGAATCTGCTACCTATGTTACTGTTGTGGATATTGGCATCGCATTTATCGCGGGTCTGCTCGTAATTCCTGCCATGTATGTTGCTCTAAATCAGGGGATCATGATTTTTGGTGCCGATGGAGATTTAATATCTTCTGTAGCGTTGGTATTTACCGTTTTACCTCAGCTTTTTGAAAATATCGGTGGACCTCTGGGGCTTTTTATTTCTATCTCATTTTTCCTGCTTCTTGGCCTGGCAGCCTTAACTTCTTCAATATCTTTATTGGAAGTACCAGTATCTTATGTTATTGATGAGCATGGGATAAAAAGAAAAAAAGCATCTCTTATTGTAGGTGGTATTGTTCTGTTTTTTGCATTAATCATATCTTTTGACATTGGTTTAATCGACATTTTCGTTAATATATTTAATGAGATAGGTTTACCACTTGGGGGGTTAATGACCTGTATATTCCTGGGGTGGGTTTGGAAAACCGGAAACGCAATTACAGAACTGGAAAACGGAATGCCCGGAGCCGCAAATTCTTCATTTGTGAAATTATGGGCATTTTTTATAATGTATATATGCCCTGTACTAATCTCTATTGTATTCATTACAACAGTCCTAAATCTAATTAGGTAGGATTCACAAAAGTATTGTAAATTTCATGGCTACCAAAAAAATGAGTTTGTTATACCGGTACTGCTAAATTGTTTTTCCTTTGGCAGTTCTTAAACTCATTTTACAGGTCGGCTAAAAATTAAAATGCAGTAATTGTAAACCATTGTACAATCAATAAAAAAGGCTTTGATAAACCAAATCCGAAAAAGTATCAGTAAAGTTTGATTGTATTTTTTGATTGTATTTAATGCTACAACAAAAATAAACAAGCAGTCACCTATATTCGGGAGCGCAAACTTTATTCTTGTAATTTGGAAAAACACGGTCAAATAAATGGTTTTTCAAAACCTTCTTATAGCTTATTTTAACTTAAAACCTACGTTTACTGTTTATTAGCAAGATGTACCTTTAGTCTGTTTTTCGAGAACGCTGTTGGTTTATCTACACTAAAAACGTTTAACGGCAAATACATATTTATGCCTAAAGTTTCGACTGCCGATTTCAAAAACGGCATGACGATTATCGTCAACACTCAGCTTTATCAAATAATTGAATTTCAGCATGTAAAGCCCGGCAAAGGCCCTGCGTTTGTGAGAACAAAGCTTAAGGGCGTAGAAACCGGTAAAATTATAGACAAAACTTTCCGTTCCGGCGAATCTATGGAGTCGGTTCGGGTAGAGCGCCATCCCTATCAGTTTTTATATTTCGACGGCAGTTTATACCATTTCATGCATACACAAACCTATGAGCAAGTTGGCTTAGCTCCAGAGCTTGTAGACCGGCCTGAATTTATGAAGGAGAGTCAGGAAGTTACATTGGTAGTTAATGCAGAAATTGAGAAGATACTTTTCACTGAAATGGCAGATCATGTAGAACTTACCGTTTCCCAGACAGATCCCGGCGTTCGCGGCGATACAGCTCAAGGCGCTTCAAAGCCTGCTACTTTAGAAACCGGAGCAGTGGTTCAGGTACCACTCTTCATTAATGAAGGCGATAAGCTTAAAGTAGACACGCGAACCAAAACCTACCTGGAAAGAGTAAAAAGCTAATTTTAACCAGAAATTTAATTTTATGGACTTAAAAGTAATTAAGAGCCTTCTTGATATGATCGCCAAAAGCGAGCTTAACGAAGTTTCTATAGAAGAGGGTGGTTTAAAGATAAAGGTGAAGAAGAAAAGCGAAGCTGTAATGATGCCCCAAGAGCAAGTTTATTACGCTCCTCAACCACAAGTAGCTCAGGCAGCAGCGGCACCGGCTGCACCTCAGGCTTCAGCACCTGCAGCTGCAGATACTAAACCTGCTAGTAGTGCAGAAACGATTAAATCCCCCATTGTTGGTACATTTTACGAAGCCCCCAATCCGGAGTCTCCTGCATTTGTTAAGCCTGGCGATACCGTTAAAAAAGGCGACGTTCTTTGTATCGTGGAAGCAATGAAAATTATGAATGAGATTGAGTCTGAAGTTTCTGGTAAAATTACCAAAATACTCGTCTCTGATGCTCAGCCTGTAGAATTCGACCAGCCTCTTTTTGAAATTGAACCAAACTAACTCTGATGTTTAAGAAAATTCTTATTGCCAATCGGGGTGAGATTGCGCTAAGGGTTATTCGTACCTGTAAAGAAATGGGTATTAAAACCGTTGCCGTTTATTCTACCGCAGATGCAAATAGCCTTCATGTTAGATTTGCAGACGAAGCCGTTTGTATTGGCCCGCCTTCTTCTAAAGAAAGCTACCTTAAAATACAGCGTATTCTTGCCGCCGCCGAAATTACCAATGCAGAAGCTATCCACCCCGGATACGGTTTCTTAGCCGAAAATGCTGAGTTTTCTCGTATTTGTGAGGAGCACAATATCAAGTTTATTGGCCCAAGCCCGGATATGATCTCCGCTATGGGAGACAAGTCTACCGCTAAAGCCAATATGATTAAATTTGGCGTACCGGTTGTACCGGGCAGCGATGGCAATATTTCGGATATGAACGAGGCGCTCGCAGTTGCCAAGGATATCGGCTTTCCCGTTATCATTAAAGCTACTGCGGGTGGCGGTGGCCGCGGCATGCGTATCGTGAATGAAGCTTCAGAATTTAAACGCAATTTTGATTCTGCTCGAAGCGAAGCGGGTAGCGCATTTGGAAATCCCGAGGTTTACATCGAAAAGTTTATCGAAGCGCCAAGACACATAGAAATTCAGGTTTTGGGCGACAGACACGGCTATATTACCCATCTGGGCGAACGGGACTGCTCTCTGCAAAGAAGACATCAAAAAATTCTTGAGGAGTCTCCCTCTCCTGTTATGGAGCCGGGATTACGCGAAAAAATGGGTCAGGCAGCCATCCGTGCATCCGAAACCGTAAATTATGAAGGCGCCGGTACGGTAGAATTCCTGGTTGATAAAAACCTGGACTTCTACTTCATGGAAATGAATACCCGTATACAGGTAGAACATCCCGTTACTGAAGAAGTAACCAACGCAGACCTCATCAGAAACCAAATCGAAGTTGCTGCCGGTATTCCTCTATCCAGAAAAGAGCTTAAAATGCGCGGTCATTCTATTGAATGCCGTATTAATGCCGAAGATCCTGCATTTAATTTCAGGCCATCTGCCGGTAAAATAAATGTGTTTCATCAGCCGGGCGGCCATAGTGTTCGTGTGGATACACACGCATATTCCGGTTATGTAGTACCTCCCTTTTACGATTCGATGATTGCCAAACTTATTGTTAGTGCACCAAATCGTCTTGAGGCTATTGCCAGAATGAAACGAGCATTAGAAGAATTCGTTATTGAGGGAATACAAACTACTATTCCTTACCATATACAGCTTATGGATCATCCAGGCTTTATTAAAGGCGAATTCACTACACACTTCCTCGAAAAAGAGTTTAAATTCCAACCCCCTCAATAATATTTTATGAGCTATCCCAGCGAGCTTAAATATACCAAAGAACACGAGTGGATTCGCGATAATGGCGATGGTACAGCCACTGTTGGCATCACAGAATTTGCACAAAGCGAACTTGGTGATATTGTTTTCGTCGAATTAAACGACGCAGGCGACACCTACAGCAAAGACGATGTTTTTGGCACTATAGAAGCAGTGAAAACTGTTTCTGATTTGTTTATGCCTGTTTCCGGAGAAGTTATAGAAAACAATGAAGAACTTGCCGACAGCCCGGAGACCGTTAATGATGATCCCTATGGGAAAGGTTGGCTCGTTAAAATTAAGATGAGTGATGCTTCCGAACTTAGCGAGCTAATGGATGCCGAAAGCTACCAGGAAATTATCGCGTAATGCACTTTTTATTACCGGATTTTTTCCACAGTAATTCCAACCCCGCTGTTTTTGATAATAGCGGGGTTTTCTGTTTACAATATGGTGTAATAAAGGCTAAGGCAAAATGTTTTTTCTCTTTTTGCTTTAGCTGCTTACTCTGTATTTTTTGACCCGCTGCGATTTATTTTAGGAGAATATTAGCTACCCTTCGTCTACTTAGTCATATTCGTAACTGTTACTTAATATTTAGTTCTATGGGCATTTCATTAAATATTAAAGCAATAACTTCAATTTCTGTACTTTAAAAGTAGTAATCGCATTATTAATGCTTTTAAGGAGGCATTGAAAAAGGTTCTATTTTGTTCGTATTCAACGCCCGATTAAAAATAAAACCGGAGCCCTCGACAGTTCGGGGTGGAGGATTCTATTTTTAATCCAAGGAAGAAGACGGGCAAAAGAGTGGTTTTGCGAAGCCTTGTTTAATAACATTTCTACTTATGCCATTCAAAAAATAAAATGAGTCCGGAGGAGGTTAAAAGCTACATTAATGAAAAGCTTGATAAGCTGTTAACCAAGGCAATGAGGGTATGCGATTCCGATCAGGATGCACTAATTGATGCGTAGCAAATTTTGATGAGGATGTTTGCTTGTATCGTTTAGATCCTTCAACTTATTATTTGTTTTGGCAAGACCTAAACCCAACAGGTAGCTTTTTTCAAAGAATTGACTGTTGCAATCAAACTGAGCCTATTGTAACAGATTTTAGATCCATCTTTACTTTTGCCAACAGCAACTTGAATGCCTTAGTCAAAGAAGAGTTTAGAATTAAAAACTGTTTCTGCTAATTTTAACTTTCAGCAATTATATTTTTATACGAAAACAGATTCAGTTTCATTTCAAGTCAAGTCAGAGAAAATCATTTTTCTATAGAAATGGCAGGAGAAGAAACTGTTTCTTACAACAGCAGCACAAAGAGAAACCAATAGATTAGTAGAATATCATACAGAATTGAACAGATTAATTAGTATAAGATGCCCTATAATAAGAGTTTCGTACTAGCGGGTTTACCTTTTTTGCTTAATTTTCGCTGGTCGCTTCGCAGTATTAACGTAGGGCCGTTACCGGCAATTCAATGATCTGTATATCCAGAGAAAGAGTGGCCACTCCCTTACTTAATAAAAGCAAAGTCTGCTTTTACACATTTTGTCTAACAAGGATTTTAAAATTTATATGAACCAACAGGACTGGATATTAATCTTAGATTTTGGGTCGCAATACACTCAGCTTATTGCACGCAGACTTCGTGAACTACAGGTTTATTGCGAAATTCACCCTTTTAACACTTCGCTTGAGTCTTTTACAAGCTTCCCTCCTTTGGGCGTTATATTATCTGGTGGGCCGCTTTCTGTTAACGATAGCGAGGCGCCGCAATTAAACACAGCTATCTTTAGCTGGGATGTGCCCGTTCTGGGCATTTGCTACGGTTTGCAGGCAATAGCTCATACCTTTAAACCCGGAAGCGTTGCAAAATCTGATAAAAGAGAGTTCGGGCGCGCAAAGCTGCTTATAGATAAAATATGCCCAATATTCGAATCTGTTGAGCCGGAAACCATCGTGTGGATGAGCCATGGAGATAAGTTACATGATTTGCCTGCCGATTACGAAATTATAGCTCATACCCAAAATGCGCCGGTTGCGGCAGTACGCCATAAAGAAAAGCCCGTTTATGGGGTTCAATTCCACCCCGAAGTGGTTCATACCGAGTGCGGTAAACAAATTTTGAGCAACTTCGCACTGCAAATATGCGGTCTTAAAGGCGAATGGACACCTGTCTCTTTTATCGAAGAAACCAAAAATAACATTCGAGCGGCGGCTGGGAAAGAACACGTTATCTGCGCACTTTCCGGTGGGGTCGATTCTACGGTAACCGCCACATTAATTCATGAAGCCATCGGGGATCAGCTACTTTGTGTATTTGTAGATAACGGACTACTCCGCAAAAATGAGTTTAACGAAGTACTTCACCTT
Source organism: Balneolales bacterium (assembly GCA_022565805.1). GTDB lineage: Bacteria > Bacteroidota > Rhodothermia > Balneolales > Cyclonatronaceae > Cyclonatronum. The sequence continues at coordinate 923 of JAIULZ010000050.1, read as the reverse complement.
TATAAAAATGTGCTTAAGCTTCCCGTAATGGGGGTGGACAGAAGTCAGCTTTTTCTGGACAGATTAACTGGCATTAGTGATCCCGAAGAAAAAAGGAAGATAATAGGAAGAACCTTTATTGATGTATTTGATGAAGTTGTCGGTAGCGATAAAAAGTTCACCTATTTGGCACAAGGCACGCTCTATCCCGATGTAATCGAAAGCGTAAACTTTAAAGGCCCTTCTGCAACTATAAAGTCGCACCATAATGTGGGTGGCCTGCCCGAGAAGATGAATCTGAAGCTACTCGAACCGCTGCGCGAGCTTTTTAAGGATGAAGTTCGAAATGTAGGCCGCTCTCTGGGCATTCCGGATTCGTTTATAAACCGGCACCCCTTTCCGGGTCCGGGACTCGGCATTCGTGTACTGGGATCTCTAAGCAAGGAAAAACTGGATTTACTGCGCGAAGCCGATCATATCTTTGTACAAGGCCTACGCGAACACGGGCTCTACGATACTGTATGGCAATCGCTTGCAGTCTTGCTACCCGTACAGTCGGTAGGAGTAATGGGAGATGAACGAACCTACGAATTTACTATCGCGCTCAGAGCTGTAACTAGTATTGATGGAATGACCGCAGATTGGGCCCATCTCCCTTACGACTTTCTTGCCGAAATTTCCAACAAAATAATTAATGAAGTAAAAGGTATTAATCGAGTGGTTTACGATATATCTTCCAAACCACCGGCCACGATCGAGTGGGAGTAGTTCCTTACTGACTCAGTGAACCCAAACCGTGTTTCACAAAAGTAGTATTGTAATTAAAGAACGCCCGTTTCGTTTCTGCTTTATTAACTTCCTTATTTGGCCAGGCCCAAAATGGATTAAGAGAAGGCTTTGCAAAACCACTCTTTTGCCCGCCTTCTTCCTTGGAGCAAAAATAA
>JAIULZ010000049.1 GCA_022565805.1 Balneolales bacterium | reverse complement strand
AAATAGCTGAGCATGGCCGAAGGATCTCCCATCATTTGGCAACGCACGACTTGAAGAGAGCGGGAGAGTGGGAGAGTGGGTGAGCGGGAGAGTGGGAGAACCGGATTGTAATTTTTTTAACCAATAAAATACCTCAAAACCCAGCCCCGGGTGAAAAGTAGCAAACAAAAAAGTCCGAGCCGGGATGTAGTAAAAATCACAGAATTACCCGAGGACAGCTATCAATCTTGTCGAAATTTAGGGGTATGAGTTCTGTATTGAGCAGGAGGTGAGTTGAAGACTGGGTGAGGCCTGTTAATTCTCTTCGCATTGAAAATATAGATTTTGTGTTACGAAACTCGAATCCCAAAAGTGCCGGTGCATGAGCGGAGCCGAAGGCATGCCAAGCGATACACGATTACTCTTTCAAGCTAAAATTAATTCTTTTGCAGCGTTTAGACTATTTTCACCGTAATCGTGAGTAAGCGTAAGTTAATCTACACTAAGCCTTCACAAAGCCAAACGGACATGAATAAACGAGCACTCGTATTTTTCTCATTCATAGTAGCGCCCTTACTAATGAGCAATTGTTCCAATAATCCCACCAGTATATCGGAGAACAATAGCTTCACAAAATCTATTGAAAGAATATCGAATAATGAATTTGAAGCTGAGCTAATTACAAAAGCTGAATTAGCATACCCACCTCGGGATAGCGTTTTAGCTGCTGTTTTTCCCTGGCAACACGATTTAATACCGGATACAGAGTATTGGTGGTATAGAAAATTTGGCCCGGTTTATTTACCATTTGCATTAACCATTGATGCAATAGACTATTATGAAAGCTTCATAGACTCACTCGCAGCAGAAGGTCAAGATGATGTGTTTAAAACTGCAGAGCTTGGATATACAGCAGCTGTGGAATTTCATGAAACATTTGAAATTTATGAATTAGGTCATACAAACCAACCGGAAGAACACTTCCTCGGTGCTTTTGAAGATGTATTTGTAGTTGAGATGTTTTTAAGGTTCAGATATGAATGTTTTGTCCATTGTTATTTGGGTATGGGCCATTCACGCATAGTTGTATTTGATGAGGATGGAAATATTCTTGAAATATTTTACGATGGTATTCAACCTGTAGCAGTTTCTTAATGATGCAGTAGGGTAATTGTTAACATTCAGAACTTCCCTCACATCCAATGAAATAGGTAAAGAGCTGCAAAAAGCCAACTATCAATTTCATTTTCTGTTGGCACTGAATTACCCAGGAAATAAAACCTTTTCCTTTGCAGCGTTCCGGGTATGTACTCCGTATGGGTAAATAATAGAATGCTTTTATAAGCCTTCTAATAAACAGAGAAATAAACGGGCTAAAACCCTATGAAATGTTGATACAATAATGAGAAAATTATACTTAATAATAGCTGTCGTATTAATTGGTTTTGGATGCTCTGATAACCCATTTAGCAGTAATGGTTTTAGAGGAATGGATAATTTCTTTAATTATCAGATTTCAAATGAGCTGGAAAAATGGGATTTGGTCGCCATTGATTATGGTGAAAGAGGCCCGGAAAACTCATTTATTTATCGTTATAACCTACCCGATACAAGCGAAAAAGAAGTTCTGGCAGATTCGGTAATAGGTCATTATGAAATTAAAGCCTCGCATGATGGAAGATATATTGCGTATCTAAAGGACAATAGCCCTGACGATTCATTCCCCAGGTTTCATAAAATCTGGATTTATGACTTGATGGAAGGCGAAGAGCTGGAAACCGATATCGGAAACATTAATCTTCACACGTTTAGTATGAAGTGGTCTCCTGCAGAGAATAAGCTCCTTATCACAAACAGGGTTCATGATCAGGAAAAGCACAAAATGTACATCCTGACCGCAGAAACAAGGCAAACGGAGGAGATCATTCATAGACCATATATCATAAACCCGGAATGGTCTCATGATGGTCGCTATATCAGCTTTATGGAGTATGAGTCATTTGAGGCGTATGAAAGCGCGATTGGCAATGTATTAGATATTTCTACCCGGCAGGTAAGCACGATTACGGAAGGTTTGGTACTTTATAGCAATCTTAAATGGTCTGCCGCTGAAAACAGATTGTTCTTTATCGAATTGCATAGCGAATACTTTTATCTCTCTTCAATTTCTCGGGATGGATCTGAAATTGAAAGATTAATCAAAGGCAAAAAGTATGAGCGGCCAAATTATGGTTTCCCGACAATACCCGGACCTTTACCTGCTGCGGATAATTTAATTACAATTTATCCCGATGGTATCTATATGATTGTATACAACTTCGGGTTTATAGAAGACGAAAATACGTTTAGAGTAATAGTTGATGCAGACTATAAAAAAGTCCGGAAATATGTATCAAATTTCGTCTTCCATTCTAAAGTATCTTATACAAACGATGGGAGAATATCATACATGAGGGGAAAATATGAACAGGAAACATTCCCCCATTTCTACGTAGCTCTTCCAAATGGTACTCAGTTAACTCCAATACTTAAGAAGCTCGCCTCCGGTGGTGAGGTTTTGGTTCCTAAATTTAACTGATAACAGACTTTGCCATCTAAACTGAACTATTCAAAACCCAATTTATTGGTGAATAATGCTGGCTAAATATTAATCCATTATAATTCAATTCAGAAAACCTGCGAGACATCTTTAGTTTGAACTTTGCTGGGATATAACTTTATCCTTGAGTAAAACCGGAGCTTGTCTCCGGACAGCAGTACAGATTTTAACAGCGTAATTTTATATGTGGAGAATCCCGATCAGAAGCTAATCGACGGATGTCGAAATCAGTCTCAGAAGCATCAGGAAGACCTTTTCCGAAGGTACTTTGGCTTTGCTATGTCGGTATGTCTGCGTTACGCCAACCAAAGGGAAGAAGCTCTCGAAATGGTAAATGATAGCTTTATGAAAGCGTTTAGACACATTCACAGATACGATAGTAACCGGCCGTTTAAGGCTTGGTTCGGGCGTATTCTGGTTAATACAGCCCTCGATTATTATCGGGCGAACCGGAAATACCACGAACGTATGGAGCTGGTGGAGGAAACACCGGAACTACACGCACAACCGGAGCAGTATCTGCAGCTGGATGCGCAGGAGATTTTACGCTTATTCGAACAGCTGCCGCAAGAGCAGCGCATCGTTTTTAACCTTTTTGAAATTGAAGGATACAGCCATATCGAAATTGCGGAGATGTTGAATATTTCGGAAGGTACATCGCGTTCTCGTTTGTCGAGAGCCAAGAAAAGTTTGCAACATTTGTATTTAGCGGCATTAAATGAGGAGCGAGTATGAAAAAGAAATCCTTTGATCACGAATTTACCCAAAACGTCCGAAAGACGTTCGCCGAGTATAACGAAACCCCGGATGAAGCCGCAATGGCAAAGTTTCGGTCTTCTCTGCCGGTTAAAGGTCCAACCGAAATTATTCCCAATTCGGCAAACGGTCGCGCGCGCTACCTGGCTGCGGCCGCGCTTTTAATCATTTTTGCTATGGCCGGGATAGTCTATTTACAGCAGGGATTGGAGCAGAGCGTCGAGCTTACATACTCTGATTCTGATACCACGATCGACGAGCTGTTTGTGCAGACCGAGCCCGTGCCTTTTGATCCTGCAGATACAGCAAAAAATACTATTACCGATGAGCAGACTACAGCTGGCGTAGCCTCCGAATCAACCGTGGCCGAAAGAGTTGATGATGGGCGTATCGAAGATTATTCTCGCACATCATCCCAAAATACTGCAGAAACAATGGCGGCTATTGCTGAAGCTGAACAGCCGGAATACAGCCAAATTAGTGAGGGAAGCAGGATTCTGGCGATGGAAGAAGATGAGAAAACGGAGGTTAAGCAGAATGATGAAAGCCCCGCAAAACTGATATTTGCTGCAACAGAAAATATAGCGCCGGAACTCCCTGATGATCGGCTTCGGGCTGAAAGTACAGCAGAGGGGAAAGGTGCTCTTAGAAGAAACCGGGCTTCTGTATTGCTGGGTTCTCATCAGTTTTATTCCCCGGATCAGCTTACAGACGGTCTGGGATTTTCGGCCGGTGCCCTAAGAGAATGGCGCATAAGCGATCGGTTCCGGTTCTCTACAGGTGGAATTCTGGCATACAATCAGTTTAGTTTGAGCAGTGATATATATGCAAACTTGCCAACTCAAGGTGGTACAGGGGTTAGTCCAGATATAGGCAATGGTGAGATAAGTGTACAGTCAACTATGAGCTATACGCATCTGGCTCTTGAGGTTCCGTTGCAAGGTATTGCGGATATTCACAGAGGCAGAACTGGCACAATCTCTGTTGGAGCCGGTATTTCCTCAATGCTGTATTTGCAGGAAACATCACAGCTGGAAAGTATAAATATATCAGGTAGTGAATATTTACCTTTCCCTTCCCCTTCACCTGCTAATGATCAGATAATAAGAAATCATTATTTAACATATACCGGTCAACTTCAAACGCAGAGCAGTAGCGGATCATTTGATCGTTTGGATGCCATGCGAATGGTTAACATATCTTTGATGTACGAAATACGGACGTCTGCAAACCCGCTGATGGTAGAAATTTACACAAAGCATCCCCTTGGTTCTTTAACAAGCAGCGAAATTACGTTCGGCATGACGGGCATCACCCTTCGGTATGGAATTTGGTAGCGGGAGACTACGCGACACAGATAAGTTAATCGGCTTAAACTCCTGCTCTTTTATTCAGGATGATTCAATTTGAGCCCATGAAGATCTATTTCAAATAGGTTACTTTACGCCATAGCCACTCAAAAGGCCCCATTTTGAAGCGGTTCAGATACATTCGGCTGAGGAAAATTTGAAAGCTGAAAATCGCGATTGCTATGGGAATACTTGCAGCGTAGCCTGTCTTACCGTATAAACCAAAGCCATATCCCAGAAAAATAGTCGTGCATAAAACCGATTGCATAAGATAGTTGGTTAGCGCCATGCGACCCGCCGGAGCGAAAAGGTGCAGGAATGCGCCCGGTGCATAGTTGCCATTTTTTTCTTCAAAACGACGAAGCGCCTGCAAAATATAGCCAATATACCCCATAAGAAGCAGCGGTGTACCCACCATAAAGGTTAGAAGCACAATTATGGTGTAGTGATCTAACGAAATGGAGTTTGCCTGCATCGATGCACCGGCATAAACCGCACAAATGATTAATCCGATTATTAAACGACTACGCCTGCGAGGAATAAATCTCTCCCGAAGGAGCTGCGGATTAGTCAGGAGTCCATCACCTTTTCGTGCGACATACAAGCCAAACAGAAAAACGGAAAATATCCATCCAAACCCTGCAGGACTAAGCATCAAACCGAAATAGACAAAAGAAAGTTCTCCACGTCTAAAGCTCACCATTTCTGCGAAGCTGCCACTCGAATACACTTCATACCCTTTAGCCATAAGAGCAGTGTATCGTTCTGCTTCGATTTCGAAAGCAGCCGTAATCTCTTCGGCAGCTTCGGGAACCGACATGCCTACCATAACGAGACCCACAATTAATATATTAATGAACAAAACAATGCCAAGAACTAAGCCGATCCAGACTTTAAGGGTTCTATCGGTACGGTTGAAGAAGAAAAGCAATAAAACCCCGCAGATAGCATAGGGTAGCAGAATATCGCCAGACCAGAAAAACATGGCATGAGTAAGACCCAAAAGCGCCAGAAAAAACATACGTCTGGCAAAAATAAATGAGGCTGCCTGATTCCGTTCTTGCATTCTGTTCATTAAAATCCAGAACCCAATTCCAAAGAGAAAAGAAAAAAGAGTAATAAATTTACCCTCAAAAAAAGTTCTGATGAAAAATTCCGCAAATTGATCAACAGGCCCTGCCTCAAGGTTTATATCTGCCACAAATATATACATGGGGTGTGCAAACAGCATCAAATTAACCACAAGTATGCCGAATAAGGCTATTCCACGCAATACATCAAGGTCGGTTATTCGTCTTGAGACCGTGATACCAGATGCCTGTATTTTTTCAGAAGTAGTTTGATCCATGAGTAGCTTAAAATTCAAGGAGAAGCGTAAGTTATAAATAGTGATAGAAGCTATGCTATCCAGGGCTTTGTACCGCAGGAAAAAGCAAAAAGTTACGCTAAAAGATCTGTACTATCTCAATAAGAGGTACATCTTATTTCATCTATAATTAATATACAGTATGTAATACAAGTAGAAATGTGTTACAAGCCCAGCGTTACAACAAAGCTCGAACCTTCGCCAATTTTACTGCTTACGCTAATACTGCCCCTATGTAGCTCAGCTATTTTTTTACAAACGGCCAGGCCTATGCCATTACCGCCCTTTTCCTTATCATAAATATGGAAGATTTTAAATATCCGTTCTTGCTGGTTTTCCGGTATCCCGATTCCCTTATCGGTTATCCTGAAATGAAGCTGTGAACCTTTCATATAGTTTTCAATTTCTATTTCAGGCGGTTTATGGCCGTGATATTTTACCGCATTATTAACCAAATTGGTAAGCATCCGCTTGAACAATATGGGGTAAACAATACCTTTTTCTACCTGTAGATTGGTACGTAACTGGCCATTTGTTTCCTCAATATCTTTATCGAAAAGTTTTGTAACCGAAGCACAGATTTCGGGGAAAGAAACCTCAGAGGCTTCCTCTTCCAGCCGGCCAGTTCTGGAATACTCAAGCAGATTATCTATTAGTTTACCGAGTTCTGCTGCTGCATTGGAAATAATATGTAGGACTTCCTGCTTTTTTTCGGCGCTCATAGTGTCGCCTTTACGGTTTAAAATATCCACCATGCCGCGAATATTACGAACCGGTGTTTTAAGGTCGTGCGAGGCAACATAAGCAAATTCTTCAAGCGACTTATTTATCTCTTCGAGGCGAACATTTTGCTTGCGTATAATTTCATTAAGACGGAAAATTCTTTCCTGAAATTCTTTCTCAACACTTATGTCATTTTGGATAGAAAAATAGCCGATAAACGCATCATTTTTGTCGTATAAAGGTTCGGCCTGGATTTTTACCCAGTATTTGTCTCCATTTTTGGTGTAGTTGATTACCTCTGTGATAAACGGCTTTTGGTTTTCGAGATGTTCTCCCATATAACGAACGGTCTCGGGATCTGTCTCATCTCCTTGTAGAAAAGACCCGGGTTTTCGGCCAAGAACTTCTTCCTGCATGTAGCCGGTTATTTTTTCGAATGCTTCATTAACAAAGGTTATCAGTCCTTTCTTATCTGTTATTACAACACCATTGCTGGTTTGCTCTGCGATTAAAGATAGTTTTTGCAGATTCTGTTCGCGCTGTATCCGCTCGTGAATATTGCGGGTGGTTGCCAGAATTTGGTGAACTTTACCCTTAGAGTCGTATAACGGACGCAAACTTGTTTCTACCCATTTTGTGCCATTTTTCTTGGTAGATAAGCGATATTGATGCAAGCCTACATAATGGTTATTAAGAACGGTAAGGAAGTGGCCAGACCATTTAACGCGCGCTTTTTTGCCATTAACTAAACTTAGGTACTTTGTGCCTTTAAGTTCGTTAACCTCAAAGCCGGTTAGCTCTGCGCAAGAAGGGGATGTATATAATATAGTGCCATCAACGCTAAGAAGCTGAATCATATCGCGGGATTGATTAACAATGAGCTCGAAAAGTTCCTTCTCCTCTGTTTCAGATTCAGAAATTTGCATCATTGTTTTATTAGATATGCGCAGCTCATTCTGCATATCCGAAACCAATGTTACATCCAGAAAGACTATTATAATGCCAGTAGCATCTTCATTTGCCTGAGAGGTTTTGTAGGGAATAATCTTAATGATGTATGTTTTCCCCTTACCATCTTTTATAGTAGCTTTATATGGAATAAGACTTTGGTAAACCTGATCTATAAGACCCATGAAATTTTCTATCTGCAGATTACCCCTGTAATGGCTGATATTTCTGCCAATATCGTGTGGTACAAGATCCAGAATGCGTTTTATGGCCGGAGTATAACGACGTATATTAAAGGATGAATCCAGAAAAAGCAACGCAATGTCGGTGCTTTGTATTAGATTGTTCAGGTCGCTGTTAAGATCAGAAAGGTCCTGTATTTTTTGCTGAAGTTCGCTGTTTACGGTATATAACTCCTCATTAACCGATTCCAGTTCTTCATTGGAGCTTTGGAGTTCTTCATTGGCAGCCTGTAGCTCCTCGTTGCTCGATTCCAGCTCTTCTATGGTAGATTGCAGGTTTTCCCGGCTAATGCGTAACTCCTGCTCAAGAATATGTATTTTTTCGGACGTAGCAGAATCCAGCTGTAGTTCTTCAGGTTCATTACCAAAGCTTTTTTGTCTGGAGGTAGAGAAAAAAGCGGCCAGAACACGCTGATTCATCGATAAAGAATATAGCTTTACGGTTATGTCAGAAACACCTGGAATCCCGGGCGGTGGCTTTATTCCTGATAATCGAACCTCTTTACCATTATTTAAAACTTTCTGCGTGGCAATCTCGAATGGAAGAACAAGATTCTCGGGCAGCATACGGTGTACCTGTGTTGTAAATTCTCCCGCAGGCAGCATAAGCCATCGACCAGCATCTCCGGTAGTATGCATAAGATCCATATTCTCATTATAGATTATGGAATCGGGCACAAAGTCCATAATTAAGGCATGCTGTATTTCATGGATTGTTCGTTTCGGATTCTGATTCTGATTATTATCCAGTTCGTTTGTGAAATAATGATCTCCATTGGGTTGGGTAGTTTTTTGCCCAATGTAGGGACGGCGGTTAGAATCTCGTAGTTTGCTTAACAGCTTTTGATTGTTCAGATTTATGTAAATCTTATTGCGAGCATCAAGCTCACTAAATTTATCCTGTGATTTTCCTGGGGTTTCACTTGAACCCAAGAAAAGGAACCCGCCCGTTTTCAGAGAATACTGAAATACTGAAAATACATATTGCTGAAGCGTATTATCCATGTAAATAAGCATGTTGCGACAGCTAATCAGATCAATCCTGTTGAATGGAGGATCTTGCACAAGATTGTGTGCCGAAAACACAATCATGTCCCTGATATCTTTGTGAATGATAAACCCCTTCCGCTGTGGTATGAAATAGGTACTTAGCAAGTCCGAAGGAATTTCATTGGCAATACTTTCGGAGAAAATGCGGTTTGTAGCTGTTTTTATAGCTTCTTTGTCCAAGTCGGTAGCAAATATGCTTACCTCGAATGTCTTTTTCTGCTTTCGTAAATAGTTTTTTAGAAGCAATGCTATAGAGTATGCCTCTTCTCCTGTTGAGCATGCAGGTACCCAGACTCGAATAGTTCGAGTATCCTCATTTTGTTCGACCAGTTTGGGTATTACCTGCTCGTTAAGTGCATCAAAGGCCGTAGCATCACGAAAAAAGCGGGTTACACCAATTAGTAGTTCTTTAGAGAGAAGATGACATTCATCGGGATTTTCTTTTAAATATGCGTGATACGATTCTACATTTTCTCGCCCAAGAATTCCTGTTCTACGCAGGATGCGGCGAGAAACAGTTGTTCTTTTATAACCATAAAAGTCGATGTTGGTATTAAGTTTTACGAGTTGAAGAATTTTATCGATGACCAAAGCATGGTTTTCCTCATCACTTTTTTCCGGTAATGATTTTTCAGAACTGAAAAAAGAGGAAATTTCATAATGCATTTGCTCTATTCGAACAGCTTTATCTACGCTGCCCGTATATATAGCGTTTTTAGGCATGCCGTTAAAACGCGCCGTCTCCGGATCCTGAGCCAGCACCAGCCCACCAACCTCTTTAATAGATTTTATACCTTCAGATCCATCACTTCCTGTACCTGAAAGAATTATAGCACACGAATACTCCTGAGCTTCTTCAGCAAGAGATACTAAAAAAGAGCTAATAGGAAAGCTTAGTTTCCGGTCAATTTTTTCAAGCAGGGAAAAACGTCGGTTACGGAGCTCTACAAATTTCTTAGGAGGATTTAGATATATATTACCGGCCTCGAGCTCCATCCCATCTTCAATAATGTGTATTGGAAGCTTTGTATGCCGGGATAATAGCTCATGCATGAGGCTTTTATGGTTTGGCGCAAGATGCTGAATAATTATGTAAGTGCACTGTTTGTTTACAGGGGCAGCTTCAAAAAACGATTCTAAGGGCTCAAGGCCTCCGGCGGATGCACCTATTCCGATTACAGGGAATGTATAAGACATATTGTTGGGAAAATCTATCGGTGTATAACTATTCAATTAAACAAGTTTATTAGAGGCTTATGGTACAAACAACTTCAGCGCTATCATGTAACACTCACAGAAGGGTTTTCAAAGCCTTTTAATTGCAAAAATGAGACTGGCTTCGAAGCATAGACTGGTATCAAACTTGAATACTTGAATTTACAATCCTTGAATCAGCTATTTCCTGTCTAAATAGCTACTATTAAATTTCATAATACAAAGCTTTCTGTGCGTATGCCTGAAAAAGCTTTCAGGTATGAGTTTTAAGACACGACAATAATTAAAATTGAGCTAAAATCTGCACTTTTAAACTTAAAACAGAGGTAATTGAATTTTTTTATCAGACGTTGAATACGTCCAATTTTTCGCTGTCGCACGTATTAATTACGCAATAGAATTAACTAATAAAAAATCATTTTGCTCAAAAATAAACAGAATGCATGCGCTACCTATTAATAGTAAAAGTACAAAATCAGCAACTATGAAGCCTGAATTATTTTCAAGCTCTGTGCAGCAGAAACATCATTATTTATAGTGAAAGAATAATGTACTCGCGAAATTGATGATATTAAAAACAGTCTAACCCGGGAAGTCGTATTGCTAAAGATCGTGGGGCAGTAGTTATGGAAATCACAGAAATCTGAAAAAACAGCAGATTGTAGAGGAACTTAAAGCTGCCGATCAAATAAGGAAGTAGTTCCTATGATCTAATGAACACATCGTTATGCTTCGGCATTTAACGCATTAAAGCAAATTGTTAAAACGCGGTCGTATTATTAAAAGAAATGGATGTAGCACAAAAGGCTGTTACTTAAAGGCCATTGAGACCAATTGTTACAATTTCCCGGTTGATAAATTAGTGATGCGGCTAAAAAAAGAGGTTAAGATCCTTTTATCGACCTTAAGCTGAGCTGCTCTCAGATTTAGTTCTGCAATAATATGTTCTTCAGTAAGCGGATTTCGCTCGTCTATGAAACCATTTTCTTTGAGGTATGTTTCAAGTTTTTCTGTCGTTTCGTTTTTAAAACGGGCTATTTCTCTTTTTTTAAGCCGATAAATTAATTCTCCGGGCTCTCCCTTACACGCATCGAGAAGATCCGAGACAGAATCTATAAAGTTTGCTGAAATAATGTTGGACTCTTTAATAGAATTGGCATAGAGTCTGCGGTTCCGGCCAACAGATACTAAATTTATGTAAAGCTTATAGAGGTTGTAAAGCGCCGACATTATATTGACACTTTCTAAGTCTAATATTTCATTACGAATGATTTTTTCTTTCAGGCTTTCAAAGATGCCAGCATAGATTATTCCATTTTTCTGAAGGGCATAAAGCTGATCGGCTGTACTACAGAGGTAAGCTACTGGAAGTTTTTCCGGCTGTTCATACTGTATTGGGGCTTTAGCGGTATAAATACCGGCACGAACAGCATATCCCTCCATTGATTCGCCTTTTTGAGGTATTGGCAGCTGTTCGGTAAGAATTTCCGAGAAACCGCTTAATATATTTTCCGTGCGCTTAGATAAAGTTGCGCTCTCGCTTTGTTCGGGTAGGGTGCTATAGTGATTATTATCATTTAAATAAATTTCAGCTATCGATGCATTGTGTTCTGTATCTGCAATTCTTTTCCATTTTTCGGCTTCATCGGCCTGTGCCGTAAAGTAGAAAACCTGTCGCCCGGTGCGGTTAATTGCAATGAGTGAACGAATAATGGCAGCCGCCCGCTTGTCGTCGCTGTTAGCAAGCAATTCGTCGCACCAGATTGGAAAGCGGTAATCCTGTTCCTGAGCTTCTATATAGCCCAGTCTTACAGAAAGTAACAGCTGTATTCGCGTACCGCCAGACAAAGCATTAAGTGACATTTTACTGTCATTTAGCCTGTCTAAAACGCTGAACGAAGGTTTATCTTCACTATTTACCTCGAGCTCATAACGTCCGTTCGTTATTCCGGAGAAGATAGATTTTGCCTTTTGCAGAACTAACGGAACATTGTCTTTGTGGGTTTTTTGTTTCAAAAAAAACGCAAGCTGTTCACCTGCTTCTTTACGCAGAGTATCCTCAAAACGCTCGCGTAACCTGCCAAAAGCCAGCTCTTTCTGCTGTATAGCATCTTCGGTTAGATGCGAACGGCGGGCATCGGTAATACGGGTTTCTATTTCTGTAATGCGATCACGAATGCGGTCTCTTTCAGCGGGCAGGCTTTCGAGTTCGCGCAGCTTTTCTTCTACCTGCACTTCATGAAGCTCGTTAAGCTTAAGGCCATTTATTTCGTACTCAAAGACGGGATTAAACTCAATATGTTTGTATAGCTGCTCATAACCGGATAGTGCTGCTTTATGCTCGGCCAAAGCTTTATTCCATTCCTCTATGCGAGCTGAGTACTCTTTAATTATACTTGTATTATCAGGGTTACAGTTAAGTCTGTTTAATAAAGTGTCAATTTTATGACGCGCAACATCTACTATGTTTTGTTGATGTTCAATGTCATATTCCAGCTGATTAACCTGCTGACTTAATTGTATGTGCTTTGCCCGTAATGTATGCAGGTATTTCACTGAAGCTGTAGCCCCGGCCGATGTGTTAATAGGTCTTTGTTCTTCACGGCCTGGAAGTATTTCCATCATTTTTTTCTGAAGTGTTGCCAGGCCATTATCAAATTGACTAGTCAAATTCATGAGATGAGAACGAAAAGTAGAAATCTTTGCATCGCTTTGTTGCCACTCCATCAGCTTTTTGGCGTACCAAAAAACGCTTAGATCAGATAAGCGCATCGTTTCAGCCGATTCGGCCGCAGGTTCCATAAAGCCGGGGAGGGTGCCAAGCGCGTTTCTAAGCTGTTCTGTTTTAGTTAGTAATTGGTTCTTTGATAGCTGCAGGTCTTCTGCTTCAGATCGTAGTTGCCGTAACTCCTGTTCAGCTTGTTGCTGTTTCTGTGCATCAGCCTGTAATTTCAAAAGTTTTTCTATATGCAGGGCGACATGCTTTATTTCCCAGCTGTCTGGCTCAGAAAGCCCGGTTTTTCGATAATCTTCTTTGCGAAGAGCAGAGGGACCGGATTCTTTTTTTTGTTTAGTGCTTCGATAGGCTACATAAACAAGCAATAGTAAAAAAGGTATACTAAGAAGTCCGGGGGTTTCCCATTTCCAGGCAGCAAGAATGCCCAAAATAGCTGTAAAGGTTGTTGAAATTATCCATATAAAGGGCAAGCCCGAACCAGTTTCTTGTTCTTTGATCCAGGCAGAGAGTGCAGATATGCCCCCGGTAAGGTCGCTGGACCCGGTCTGAACTGTACTTTCATTAATCCCCTTGAGTTGTTCTATAAGGGTTTGCTGTCTGCGCTCATTTTCGGCAATGAGCCGGCTGTTTTTCAGGCGCTCGGTGCTCAGTTCGTCAAGCGCGCTTAGTTCGGGTAGCTTAATGGCCCGAATCTGCTCGCCTGTGGCGCCGGGAAAGGTGGCTTGCAGATTCTCGCGGCACTCTTCTTCCAGTTTATACAGCTCACTCTGGTTATGCTTTATTTTATCCTCAAGCAGCAGAAGTTGGTTTAACAACTCATCGCAAACGTAAACGGATTCTTCATCCGGAGCTTTATGTGCAAACCCTAAAGACGATATATTTTGCGAAAGCAAGTCCCGCTCATGTATTTTCTGTTTAATAGTTTGGGTCGCCTCAGAGTACTGTTTTTCCAGTTCATGCAGTTCGGCTGCATCGGTTTCTCTAAGGTTGCGCATCATTTCGGGAAAATCTTTCAGTTTCGCCTCTGCACTTTTAAGCTGTTTGTGGCTTTGCAGTAGCTGCGCAACGTCTTTCCAGAATGTAAGGCCGGTTAAGCGGGCGTTGATATCATCCATTTGCAAAAGTAGCGTAGCCAGGCTCTTCTTTTCGTACTGTAGCTTTTCGTCTGTAGCTCTAAGTTTGTTCAGCTCATTTTCGGCATTTTTAAGCTCTTTAATCTCGGCTGCATTTGCCTTGTAAAGTCCATTGTACTCCCGTTTAGAAAGCGCCGTATCTATACTGTAACCGCCAACCGAGTCCAGATAAATTCGTTCTGCTAAATCCTGATCTTCGGCTTTAATAAGCTCATCTATAGATAGCAAGTAACGGTGTGCTGTTTCTTTCGCGGGATACCGGAGGGGCGCGTTTACAGGCTCGCCGCCTGTGCTGTGGCTCAGTCCGTTAAAACTTAGCCGGGCTTCCCAGTCTGTGTCTTCGGTATAGAGATGCCCTGTGGCCCGGTAGGGTGAATCTGAACTTCCGGTTACCAGCTGTCGCATAACTTTTGCTGTAGTAGATTTGCCTGAAGCGTTTGGCCCGAAGATGAGATTGATGCCTTCAGAAAATCCAGTTGTAAACCGTATGCCATCGCGAAAGCCGGGAGCTTCCCGAATGTCGAGTTTTTTAAGATATACAGACTTAGCCATGCTAGTTACCAGTTTTTGTTTTTAGCAGACCCGACAGCAGTATTCGGGCTTCATGCAAAAGCAGTTGCCGTAGCTGGTCATCAGTGGTAAACTCTGCTAATTCCGGACTGTCCTGGCGTAGGGCACTATACACATTTTGATTACGCAAAAATTGTCTGCGACTTTCCAGATTTTCAAGCAGCCTAAGGGTGTCGTCGTCTAATAATTCGTCTTTGTTTTCGAGCTGAAGAATGAGCCTGGCAAGCACTCCGGCCATATCTTTTTGTACTGCAATGTCTTCTACTGCACTTTGCGGAACAGTGCACAGGTTATGTACTTTCCTGATGCGAATTCTGAGCCTAAAACCAGTTTCAGCTGCATCTCCTTGCAGCTTTTGGGCAATGCGGCTAAGTTCTTCAACATCAGGATGTTCGCCGGTAAGGGAGATATCGGCTATACACTCTCTCAATTCTGCATGCTCCTCCTCACTCCATTGTCTAAGGTAGTTTTCTATTGTACTAACAGTAGTACTTTTTAAGTCCAGCTCATTGGAAATATTCCCGGGTGAGACCGTAATTTTTTCATAACGGACCGTAGATAATTCAACGGGTTTTGCTTCAAAGAAGCCCTCTTTATTTTCCAGCCATACCGCGCCATGAGCGCCGGTTTCTTTTGGACTAAGGGCTTGAAGCGAACCTGGATACAGTATGGTCTTGTTTGCGTATGTATTTATCATAGGCTTATGAATGTGGCCTAAAACCCACACCTGCGGACCCGCAGAGAGCAGTTTGGCTTCGCTAAGCGGGGCATACGAACTCCTTGTAGTTCCAAAATCGCCGTGCAAAAGCCCTATTAAAGGAACATTGTCGTTTGGTACATCCGGAAAATGTTCGAGCGGGTCTGTGTAAACCCTGGCATCGGGAAACGACCAGCCGGCACAGCGTAATTGGCCACCACCAAGTTTGAAATCGCGAACATCCCAGCTTCCGTTATTACCAAGCAGATAAAGTCCGTCGTTTTGGTAGTCATCTGCAAGCCGGGGAAGAATGGCATAATCATGGTTACCGGAAACCATAATAACCGGTATAGAGGCATCCTTTAGAATCCTTAATCCATTAGAAAAAGCGGATGAAGCCTCGAAATAAGCAGAGAGTTCATCGGCAATATCTCCGGCCAAAAGTAGTGCATCGGCTTCTTTGCGACACGCCAGTTTGCATAAGGTTATCCAAGTATGCGATGCCCGGTATAAAAACGCGTCTTCCCCGTCGAGACCGGCTCCCGATGAGGAGCGCCCAAGATGAATGTCGGCTGCGGCAAGTAATTTCAAACTCATGATGCTTGCAGATATTGAAAAAAAGAATAGTTTAGACAGAAAATAAAAACCTTGTAACACGAAAAGAAGTATGATAAAACAAAAAATAACATTGGCAAACCAGAATGAAGATTTTGCTGTTAAAGAGTATATTTTATACTTGCCCCGCTACAATAGTTAAATTATCATGAGTCGCTTTGAGCGAGTCTCATCATCCATCTGAAATTTATTTTCATGAATTTACTATCCCGACCTGTAGTAATAGTTTTACTTCTTGTGCTGTGTTTTTCGAATCCGGTATATGGATTTGTTTTTTTTAATGAAGCGACCGTAAAGGATTCGGAAAATGGGCTTTCAACAGCTATTAACGCCGATCCGGATCGAATAGATCTTATTTCGACGGCTGTGGTTCAGGTAGAAACTCAGGGTTCTGTAGGTTCAGGAACTATTGTGATTTGGGATGGTGTGCCGCTCGTGCTTACCAATCGCCATGTAGTAAAGGGGTACGATACGGTTCAGATTAATATGCTGCACGACTTGAATAAGCCTGCAGTACCATCCTATTTTGCCAGGCTGTATCGTTATTCGATGGATTATGATGTGGCTCTGATGGAAATTACTACAGACATAGATAATAACCCGGTAACGGCAGAGCAGTTGAAAAAAGGTTTTGAAGGCACTGGAAACAGACTATACGATCCGGTATTTAGTCCTTCAGATTC
Source organism: Balneolales bacterium (assembly GCA_022565805.1). Taxonomy (GTDB): domain Bacteria; phylum Bacteroidota; class Rhodothermia; order Balneolales; family Cyclonatronaceae; genus Cyclonatronum. Next base: position 9,059 of record JAIULZ010000049.1, on the reverse strand, counting down.
TTTTGTGCGCAGGGGAGAGCAGATTTACTTATTGTCGTATCCTGGAATTGGAGATAATGAGCTTGTGCTAAGCATGGGGCTTGTAGCTTCTGTGGTAAATGAAGAGTTTAAAGGAGAGTTTTATCCCGCCTGGATTCGTACAAACGCAGAGTTTTCTCCGGGAAGCAGCGGCGGTCTTGCGCTAAATAGTAATTGGGAAGTAATTGGTATACCAACCTATGTACGCACCGAGAACGTTACCGGCGGCAGGCTTGGAAGTATTTTGGCCTATCCTGTTCTGGAGGCCGCTTTACGATCTGAAGCTGTGTATTCTTCCTGGAGCGATTTGCAGAGTGGAGCAGGCATAGAGCGTGGTCTTGCCCTTAATGTTAACGGCGAACCGGAGTTTGGTTATATTCGCCTCGAAGCGGGATTCGGACCAAACCCCGCTGAGGAATCTATGATATCAGGAGGGGAGATCAATACAGCATATCTTGGTGGAGAATGTATTGGCTATGCAGCTTCGGTGCCCGATTTTATTCTGGAATGGAGCGGTGGCGGTTCTGAGCTCACCATTGCTTTCGATGCTTTAAACCCCATCGATGATACAACCTTGCTTGTTTATGGTCCGGAAGGACGCTGGCACTGCAACGACGACAGAGCACCCGGTAGTCTGGATCCGGAAATTACCATCTTTAACCCCAAAGATGGTAACTACAAAATTTGGGTAGGCAGCTATGCTGAGGGAGATTTCCTGGATGGAACTCTTCGCATTTCTGAAGGTAGTATTTCGGGAGCATCACGCTATTTGGCAACAGAGGTGCCTCGTAATCTGGAGCTTTCGCCTCAGTCAGCAATGCACCAAATAGAGCTAAATGCCGGGTTTATGCCAGATCCGGCCAGTATTTACGTTACTGGGCAAGGGCCAATTGAGTTGGCGCAGGAACTGGGCGAATCTTGTATTGGTTTCAGCAGCGCGAATCCGATTGTGCTTTTGGAATGGTCGGGTTCCGGAAGGGAGCTACAGTTTTTTTTCGAAGCCGAAATATCCGGGAATGATGCTGTGATGGTTGTTAAAACTCCCGGTGGAGAATTCTACTGTAACGATGACGCTCATTCGGCCACTCTTAACCCGGGTTTGAGTTTCGAAAATCCTCAAGAGGGAAACTACCTGATTTGGATTGGAAGTTACGCCGAAGGAGCAGTAGTTCCCGGTTTTTTGCGTATTTCTGAAGGCGAGATAGAAGAATTAGGTGGCCGTTTTGCTGTATCATTAGATGGTGACTTAGAGCCTGCTTTTGGAACCATTCACATTCGCCCGGGTACGGAAAATGATGTGCATCAGCTTGTATTTCGTTCGGGTGGTTCCAATAATGTTTCTATGCTGGGTCTGGGTGAAGACTGTATAGGTTTTGCCGCCACTGCGCCTGATGTATGGGTTGATTTTTCCGGAAACCCCGGCCCACTGCGCTTTAATTTCGAAGCTAATGAGCCTGGTGCCGATACCACGCTTATAATACAGGACCCAAACGGCAACTGGTTTTGTAATGATGATGCCCACAACAACACACTTAATCCAGCATATCAATTTAGATTGGCACCCCGTGGAATTTATAAGATATGGGTTGGCAGTTATACTGAATCCGAATATTATCAGGGCACTTTAACGGTAAGCCGTGGCCGGTAAATTCTGTCTGTGCCAAGAATAAAATCCTATAAATTCAAAATATAATATGTTTAGCATTCAGACGATGATCAGATAGATCTTGATTTGTTCACATCGGTTTCTGTATCCCGGATTGGCGTAAATCCTGCTGCTTTAATTGCATAGAGACCCTTAATCTATTAAATTGAATACATCGTTAAGTAATTAAGGACAAAAATTATCGAATAATTTTTGCAGAACAGGGTATGATAGAAATAAGCCTTATTTTAATTGTTATTTTAAAAGGGCTTTATGTATGGTAAGAAATGAAGTGCAGATCCAAAAAGTGCAGCGTTTTAAGATTAAACCGGCAAAACCCCGAAAACAGAATAAAATAGCTGCTTATTTGTCAGTAAAGTAAAAAAGCCGGATATGTGCTTATTATTTATAGAAATAAAAATAGTATTAACAAAAAACAACTATCGCCCTGCACAGCCATCATACATAAGGCCCACATCAACCAAAACTACTTCAAATTAATATTTAAGCTATGTATTTCAGCACAACAGACGACAGCATCGAGCTGGGTAAAATTCGCGAAGATATGCAGTTTTTACATGAGACATATGTAAGCATGCTTCGGGAAGCCGGAGAAGGTGAAATTGCCGATATGCTTGATGGAAAGTCGAGCATGGGCTCGAAACCCGATAAACTAAGTAAAGCATTTGCCCTTTATTTCCAGTTAATAACAATAGTAGAAGAAAATGGCTCTGTGCAGCTGCGTCGGCGGCTCGAAGACGAGCACGGAATTAGCCGTATTTCGGGGCTTTGGGGGAAAACGCTAACACAATTAAAGGAAAACGGTGTCTCAGAAGACAAAATCGCGGCTTTCTTACCCGATGTACGGATCGAACCGGTACTTACCGCGCATCCAACCGAGTCGAAGCGCTCTACCATGATCGATCAGCTTCGCGTAATTTATTTACTTATGGTGAAGCGTGAAAACAGTATGTGGACAAAGCAGGAGCGCATGCTCATCGAGCAGGAGATACGTGGCGCAATGCAGAGAATTTGGTTTACCGGGCAGGTATTTTTGCAGAAACCAAGTATAAAAGATGAATTACGAAATGTATTGCATTACTTAAGCAATGTATATCCTCATGTTCTGCCAATGCTGGATCAGCGCTTGCGTGATGCCTGGGAGGCCGCTGGATTCGACCCGGCCAAACTGTCAAAAACAGACTCTTTACCAAAGATTACATTTGGCAATTGGGTTGGAGGAGACCGTGATGGACATCCGTTTGTAACCCATGAGGTAACTCAAAATACATTGCAGGTTTTACGCAGCAACGCTATTGAGCTGGCCGCAAAAGATCTGATTGAATTGGGACGCAGGCTTAGCGTTTCTGATTACGAAGTTAAGGTTCCTGAAAAACTTCTTAAAAGAGTAGATCAGCTAGCAGAAATTCTGGGATCAAAAGCAGATTCTGCAATGAAGCGCAACGATAAAGAGCCTTTCAGACAGTTTGCCAACTTATTACGGCTTATGCTTCCGGGAGCTTCGGTGCGTCCATCATCTCACGATGAACAAAAACCTGCTTTCGGCACCTACAAAGAATTGCTGGACGATTTAAAACTTCTTGCAGATAGTTTAAGGGAAATAAACGCCGCAGAGGTCGCCCGCCTCGATGTAGAACCCGTTATCAGGAAGTTAAGTGCATTTGGGTTTCATCTCGCTGCCCTTGATATCAGGCAAAACAGCAGCTTCCATGATAAAGCAATGTCGCAGCTGCTTAAGGCAGCCGGTGTTGAAGAAGGTGAATCTTTTCAGGAGTGGCCGGAGCAAAAAAGAGTTGAGTTTTTAAGTACCGAGCTGCTTCAGAATCGCCCGTTTCTGCGGGATTATCGCGATATCGGGCCAGAAGCTGAGGCTGTGCTCGACTGCTATAAAGTGGTTAGAAGATATATTAAACATTGCGGGCCCGAAGGCATTGGGTCGCTTATTGTGAGTATGACACGCAGCCTTTCTGATTTGCTTGTGGTATATGTTCTTTGCCGCGAAGCAGGATTAACCCGCCAAACACAGGATGGCCCGGCATGTGTATTGCCTGTAGTTCCTCTGCTCGAAACCATTACCGACCTTGAGCAGGGCCCCGGTATTCTAGATGCCTTTTTATCGCATGCGGTTACAAAAGCCAGTATTGCGTGGCGCCAGAAAGAGTTTGGGTTGGTTCCCGTACAACAGGTTATGGTTGGATACAGCGACAGCAACAAAGATGGAGGAATTATGGCCAGTCTTTGGAGTCTCCATATAGCCCAGATGAGGCTGGCCGAAACAGGCGAAAAGCATGGTGTTCGTATCCGGTTTTTCCACGGTCGCGGCGGTACTATCAGTCGCGGGGCCGGACCAACTCACCGTTTTATAGCCGGATTGCCGCAGGTTGCCCTTAAGGGAGATATGCGCCTCACCGAGCAGGGCGAGGTTATTGCACAGAAATATGCTAACCATGTTACGGCCCTTTACAATATGGAATTGCTGCAGGCAGGTACCACAGGCGTAAGTTTGCTGCCCCCGTCTCGTGCAAGACTAAATGATGAAACCATAGAAAAGCTCGATAAAATTATACACAAGGTTTATCAGTACAGCCTGGAAAGCTATCAGGATTTGGTTAAATCTGAGGGTTTTGTCCGCTTTTTTGCCGAAGTAACGCCAATAGATGTAATTGAAAGCAGCAGCATTGGCTCAAGGCCTGCGCGAAGAACCGGTAAAAGAACGTTCTCAGATTTACGCGCAATACCATGGGTGTTTAGCTGGAGCCAAACACGTTTCTTCTTAACAGGTTGGTATGGAGTAGGTGGCGCACTAGCCCGTTTAAGAGATGAAGATGAGAAGGCTTTTGCCCTGCTAAGTAAGCATGCTGTAGACTACATGCCGTTTCGCTATGTTATAACAAACGCTTCTTCTGCAGTTGCACTTGCCGATACAGAAATAATGAAAGCCTACAGCGAATTGGTTGAGGACAAGGAATTAGCTGCGGCATGTATGGAGAAAATTACGCAGGAGCTGGATCGCACCCGCAATTTACTCGAGGTTTTGTACGGTCACCCGCTTAAAGAACGCCGGCCACGTATGTATACTATGATAGGTTTCCGCTCTGAGCGTTTGCAGCCTCTACATGAGCTTCAGATAAGGCAGCTTAAAGAATGGCGAAAACTTAAAAAAGACGGCAAAGAAGCAGAAGCAGCTAAATTGTTGCCCGAAATGCTTCTTGTACTTAATGCAATTGCCAGCGGTCTCGGAACCACAGGGTAGATCTAAGATTACAAGATTCTCAGCTCAAAATGCCGAAAAAAGTAAACAGGCATTGAGCGTTAAGATGCCGCAACTAACAAAATGCCGGCAGGGAAATGGTCAAATGGAACGCATAGGTTCTATTCGACTTTCCCGGCCGGCTATTTTTTGTAATTATCCCCGGTATATGGGCTCAATAATTTAGTTGAATGTAAGCAAGGGCTGCGCTGGATCAGCAGCTAAGCTTAGAGTCTTTTCAGACATTATTTGCAGCCTGAATAAACTCTTGGTTATAAATCGGCATCTAACCGAACTAAAAACTCACTCCCTTATTATACGGATGAGTCTGCCGTTTTCTTCATCGGTTAAAATGTAAAGGTGACCATCGGGGCCTACACGCACATCTCGCACACGCTCGCCAATGGTCAGTTTTTCCTCACCAATAACGGAGTTGCTTTCATCCAGGATTATACGACGCACTTCGCCACTTCTGAGCCCGCCGCTGAAAATACTCCCATTCCATTCCGGAAAAACTTCGCCCCGGTAAATGGCAAGCCCGCTTGGTGCCTGCGCCGGTGTCCAAACCACTTTGGGATCTTCCATACCGGGTTTAGTAGTTTTTCTGGTAATACGGGGGAAGTGGTATTCTCTGCTGTAGGTTACCTCCGGCCAGCCGTAATTTGCGCCAGGGATAAGCAGGTTGAGCTCATCTCCGCCGCGGGCTCCATGCTCGTTGGCCCAAATGGCGCCTGTAATCGGGTCTATGGCAATTCCCTGAATATTGCGATGACCGTAGGTCCAGATTTCGGGGAGGGCGCTATCAACATCTTCTAAAAAGGGCCCGGCAGGCGAAGGGTGCCCATCATCGGTAAGATTTACGATCGTACCCAGATGATTAGCCGTATTTTGGGCCTGTTCGCGAATCCATCCCCCTTCTTTGAAACGAATATAGTTACCACCATCTGCTATAGAAACCAGCATAGTGTTATCGGGTAGCCAGGCAATGCGCGAGCCAAAATGCTGGTTACCGCTTTTGGGAACATTGGTTTCGAATATGACTTCAACTTCAGACAAAGAATTACCGGATAAAACGCCCCGGGCCAGAGTGGTTCGGTTTTCATCATCATTGCCGGCAGCGTAAGTAAGATATACAAAGCCGTTATTCTGAAAATCGGGGTGTAGGGAAACATCGAGTAAGCCGGCCTGACCGTCTGCAAAAACTGCCGGAACTCCGCTAAGCGGCTCGGGGAGCAGCATACCGTTACGAACAAGTCGGAGTCTGCCGGGCCGCTCAGTAATTAACATATCGGAGTCGGAGAGCCAGGCAACCGACCATGGATGCTCCAATCCTTCAAAAATAGTCTCCATCGACCAGCCTTCGGCTTCGGGAACATCAGCCGACAGGCGTACTGGTCCTTCAGGCATTTTACAGGCCACAAGCAGGAAAGGAAGTAGAGCTGATAAAATAATTAAGGAGCGGATTCTCATCGGTACAAATTTTAGTGTTTAGTAGTAGTCGGGCAGAGGTTATGCTGAATACCTAAAAAAACGGATTTCAACGAATAGTTCCGAATCGCAAACCGTAAAAAATAAAAGCCGGCATGAGAAGCATTGCAGATGAAAAACGGCAGGATGCGAAGTACATGAGAGAACTAACAAATAAAATGCTCAGCCAAAGAACATGTTTTAGAATTACAATAAAGCCCCAAACCGGAGTAATTCCTCATAATAGGTATAAGCATTGGTTAAGGCAGCATTCATAGTGTTTTCTTGTCTCAAAAGCAGTCAATAAAAACCAAAAAGAATTACGGGTATTCCCGAAGATAAAATCCTGAAGCTAATTATTTCTAATAATCTTATATCAAACAAATATATTAGTTTAGAATGATGCGCATTTAGTTATTGTAATACGCTAAATTGCATATATAGTGTTAAAAATTATTAGTATAAATAGTAAAGAAATAAATTTCATTGTTATGAAACTAAATTGCACGAAAACAGAAATTAGTTGCACGTTTGGCTTCTGTTGCGTAGATTACATTCACTATCGGGTTTTAATGATTTTAAACTTTTTGTAAAAATACATGGCTCAATGAAGCTATGGTTTGATGAAGGCTGTTTTTTTGGTTCAGAGGTTAGAATTGCAACGACTAATCATGCATGTGAAAACAGTGCTAACTGTGCAAAATAAAGCTAAAAATCATCTGATGACGGTCTAAGCTGGAAACAGATGAGCTGGTCATAAAATCATATCAACGATTAAGTCAAAACCAATTTATATGCCTCTAAACTTTAGAAAAATGAAAACAATACTACTAACATTATTATTTATGGGAATGGCCTCTGCAAGTTTTGCACAAGCTCCCGTAACTAATCCGCCGGCTCCCGAAGACAGAGCTGCAGAAGATGTTATCTCTATTTATGGCGCTACATATGAAAATATTAGTGGAATAAATTATGATCCTAACTGGGGTCAAACCGGACACGGACAAGTTAATCCGGCTTTTGATCCTGGTACGGGTCAGGTAATTCTTGCTTATCCTAACTTTAATTATCAGGGCACAGACTTTGCGGGAAATCCATTTAATGCATCTGCAATGGAGTTTCTTAATGTAGATATATGGGTTGCCGAAGGCACCAATCGCATGGTAAAAGTTACGCCTGTAGATAACAGCGGCAACGGACCAAGTGAAGTGCTTGTAGAAGTTCCGGTAACTCCGGGTTCATGGAATAGCGTAAGTATACCGCTCGAAAGTTTTACAGGCATGTCTATGCAATCTGTATTTCAGCTTAAATTCGACGGTCAGTTTAATGCAGATGGTTCTGCAAACACAACTCCGTTCGATATCTATCTGGACAACATTTTCTTCTGGAAGATGGAGACCACCTCCGAAAATGATGCTACTTTAAGCGATCTGCAAATTGATGGTGAAACGATTCCCGGCTTCGATCCTGATGTGCGCAATTATACGCTGAACCTGCCCGCAGGCTCTCCCGATGTGCCTCAGATTACGCTGGCAACGCCAACAAATGAAAATGCCACCGTTACTATTAATCAGGCATCCGGGATTCCGGGCGAAGCTTCTGTAGAAGTTGTATCCGAAAATGGTGAAAATGAAAGAGTATACACCATTACTTACATTGGTTCTATACCTGGAGAAGCTCCTCCTTTGCAGCCCGACAGAAATCCGATGGATGTAATTTCTATCTTGAGCGATGCCTACACCGATATTGAAGTAGATACTTACTCTGCCGAGTGGGACGATTCTGACTTTGAGTTTGTTACTGTTGCCGGTGCAACAACTATGCGTATTGATTTTGGTAACTTTATCGGCATCGACTTCCAGAGCAACAGACAGGATATGTCGGATATGACCCACTTCCACATGAACTTCTGGACCGCAAACGATACCTTCGACAAATCGTTTAACCTTAAGTTTTCTGAGTGGGGCGGTACCGATGGCGAAGTTTCTGCTTTCGAATATTCGCTGAACAATGCATCAAATCCTCCACTCGACGAGCAAGGTGTTTGGGTTACTGTAGACATCCCATTGTCTTCATGGACTCCAATTAATGCACCAAATGTGGTTCGCGGAGATGTTGCCCAATTTGTAATTACATCTAACCTTGATGTAGTGTATGTAGCCAATATGTATGTGTACAGAGAAGGTTCTGTATCGACCGAGCCGGGTGAGACACCGCGTAAATTCGAATTAGGCCAAAACTACCCTAACCCGTTTAACCCTACTACAAATATCTCGTACAGCATTCCACAAAGTGGTGATGTTACTCTCGAAGTATTCAACGTTATGGGTCAACGTGTTGCCACATTGGTAAACGGTGTACAAAGTGCAGGTTCGCACACCACCTCTTTCGATGCTTCAAACCTGTCGTCTGGCGTTTACATGTACCGACTAAATTTTGAAGGCGCATCACAAACAAGACAAATGCTGCTCGTTAAATAACAAAGCAGATTGCAGTTTTGTAACACCAATTAGTATAAAAAACCGGCCTCGCAGAGGGGTCGGTTTTTTTTTGGCGAAAAAACGGGGAGTTTACGTCTATCTCAACTTCATCAAAATTTTAATAATCAGGCTTCATTCCATTTAAATTACGTTCGGTAGTGCTACATTTATAATTTTT
>JAIULZ010000048.1 GCA_022565805.1 Balneolales bacterium | reverse complement strand
TTTTGATCCAAGGAAGAAGACGGGCAAAAGAGTGGTTTTGCAAAGCCTTCTAATAAGCTAAGACCGAATACTTTTTAGGGTTGCAAGGATAACATTATGAATAGAAGCCAGAAGGCATTGCTCAATAGTCAGCGCACAGTGGCCAAGCTCATAAACGGATTAGCATATCAAAAGCCAGCCCAGCGAAGTATAGCCGTGAGCTCCGCATGCGGATATGAAATAAAAAATCGCCAGGGCCGCGATTTCATTAAAATCGCAGAATCTGCCGAGGAAAATCTTGTAAAAACATCGAAGCAACCAAAAAAAATACCCGTCCGGAAAAGTGAATAACTCCCCGACCGGGTATTTCTTAATACAGTTTTGCGGATGAATTATACAGCGATTGCTTTATCGCTCGATGGTGGCCCAGTTAATGGTACTCCCAAAAAACAGACTGTTTGCAAAAAGCTTATTGGTTCCGAACCAGAACGCTCTGAAGTTCGGGTTATCAGCAAATAAAATGGTGCGGCCAGAACCACGACCCGATACCATTAAAGACGCTGTGCCGGGCATTATTTCAAGATTCTGAGAAGAAATGTAGCCGGAAATAAGCGGAGAACTCGTATAGCGTAAGGGAGCAGCGTAGCGATTCTGCGGGGCTTCAATAAAAATAGTGCTGTTCCGGAAAACGCTTAATTCTTCATTTCTATAGCCATAAAGCAGCGGATGACTAAGGTCGGTACTGGTATTGAAAATACTGCCACCAATAACCTGAGCACCTCTGTTTTGGGCTACATCTGCGTAGGGAAGCGGATCTTTACTCTTTTCATCATCATCCCTTACAAAAGCTGCAGTAGCAAAATCGTTCTGTACAAGCCACTGAATTGCATTTTTATACCCTACGATTACTCCTCCGTCGTTTAGCCATCGCTGCAGATTATCCCGACCGCGGCTGTTAATTTGTCCGTAATTTCCAGATGGGAAAACGATATGAGTATAGCGGCTGAGATCGGTATTGTTAAAGCGATTGGTCTCTACCATTGTTACCGGCATATGATAGCGCATATCCATTTGGAACCAGGTTTCGCCTGCCTCAGAAACGTTTACCCCATCGCCAACCAGAAGCAGAACTTCGGGCATGGTAAGTACGCTAAAGCTTGGAGAGCCCAAATCAATCCCGCTACGTGAAAGACCAGTGTCGGCGGCGTAAATTTCCAGAGCGTTTTTTATTGCGACTTCACGCACTTTTGCATACAGTTCCTCCGGGCTACATTTATCCTGTATGGCAACGGGCACCATAATGGTTCCTGCCCGAAAATCCCTGGCACCGGTTTGTGTTTCTACACGAAAATCCCGGTTGGCTACCTTAGTGCGAATACCCTCTCGCTGCAGCGCATAAAGAGCGCGTGGCGTGTAATATCCGTCCCACTCAAATAAATATGCGTGGCGCGCTTGTCCGCCGTGCAAACGTCCTTCTGGCAAGGATACAGATTCGGGTCCGGGTAAATCACCAAGTAAGTTTGCATTAAAAGATCTGCGGTTCAGCTCGGCATGATTCAGATTAAATGCGTGAGGTAAAGACCAGGTCGATACATCATAAAACAGACTGTCGGTAAAAGTTGTGCGTGTTTCGAACAGGCTTCTCACCAAACGATACTGCGGCTGAACAGAAGGGATTATGTAGTCTCTTCCCGCAGTAAAGCTATGATCGTTTGCCTCAATGCTACGACCAAGTGAATAAACCTGAATCTGATGGCGTTTGAGTATATCCAGCAGATGAGCCATTTTTGCGGGGTCTTCTGGTGCGCTTATAACATAGGCAGCTGTATTATCCCGGCCGGCCTCCTGCATTGCCGTTAGATAGTGTTCCCTTAAAAAGCTCAAAAACTCGATGCGAAGCGCATGAGTACCTGTAACGGTAGAAAGTGAAGTCTGGAACTGGTTGCGAATGGTCTCGGGAAAAGGAACGAGGCCGTGTACGCTTTCCTGGGCGTGACCTCTCGAGCTGGCCTGCTCAAAAAGAATTCCTATGGTACCATTTAAGTCGGGATAGGTCGAGCCTTTTCCAACGTAGAAATCATCGAAGCTTTCTTTTGTGTAGTAGAGCTGTCCGAAACGGTCCAGATATTGGGCATGATACTCGGCCAGTTTAGCGGTTAGCTCGTAGTTGCGCTCAGGCGTAAGCGGGTTATTTCTGGAAGGAATACCCGGCTGGAAAAAATAGGTGGCATTGGTCCCCATCTCGTGGTGATCGGTAAGTACATTTGGCTTCCACTTATGGAACTGTTCCAGGCGGTATCTGCTTTCGGGGTGCTGCAGCGGCATCCAGTCTCTGTTTAAATCGAACCAGTAATGATTGGTTCTGGATCTTGGCCAGGGCTCGTTAAACTCCCGATCTACCGGATTGGTGGTTAGCCGATTCATGTTACGATGCGAATTCACCCAGCTCACAAAACGATCCTGTCCGTCGGGATTAAAGCTGGGGTCTACCAAAATAACCGTTCCGTCGAGTATCCGGTTTACTTCAGAGCCTTGAGCAGCCGCGTAGTAGTAGGCGGCAAGAACCGCGGCATTCGCACCAGAGTGCTCGTTGCCGTGTACGCTATAGCCCAGCCAGACAACTGCAGGCATGTTTTCTATATTCAAATCCCGGGATACGGCCGGATTTGTGAGCTTTACATGGTTTTCCCGAATGGAGTCTATATTCTGCAGGTTTTCGGGTGATGTTATTGTGAGCAGAACCAGCGGACGCAGCTCGTGGGATCGCCCGTAATGATGAATCTCAACACGGTCTGATGCGGCAGCCAGCGCCTCCAGATAGCGAACCATCAGGTCATGTCGAAGATGCCATTCACCAATATTGAAGCCAAGAATTTCGCCGGGTTCAGGTATTGAGGAATCGTAGCTAACATCACCAGGTAAAAAATAGGTAAGGGGTACTTCAGTGCTGTTAGTATAGCGCTCGCCAAAAGTCTGTGCAAATACAGACGAAATGCAGGCACTGAAAAGAAATAAAGCTGATAGCAATAAAATGCGATGTAAAAAAGGGAGCATAAATCAGGCTTTTTTAAGATGGATGTAGTTTAGTATTTCCGTAAAGCAGGGAAAATAACCAGCCCTTAACCCGGCAAGACTGGCTTCCCAAAAATGCATCATAAAAAATATGCACCTTCACAGAACTCAGTATAAAATCCGGGATGGAATGAATGGTACTACATCAAAAAGAAAAAAGCTTTAAAAAATTAAACAAATTCTGTTGAAAAGGACTTTGGCATCCCACTTGCTTCTTCTTTTTCGCTAATGTTGGCGGGCCAGGGAATAAAAATGTTAAACTCGGCACCATTGGTGTAATCCTGGTTTACTTTAATAGTGCCGCTTAGCCTGTCTACAGAAGTTTTAACAGAATAAAGGCCGATTCCGGTAGAAGACTCATTTGCAGTAGGTGTTGCAGACAGTCGCCCAAAAAGTTTAAACATATTCTTATGGTCTTTAGCGCTGAAACCCTGTCCTTGATCGCGAATTAAAAATTCCCAACCCATTTTTTGTTCTCTAAGAGAAATATAAATATCCGTTTTCCTTTGAGAGTACTTAATTGCGTTTGAAATAAGGTTCGAAAAAATTCCTTCAAGCGAAGTGCGATGAGATAGTCCATTAATTCCATTGAGTTCAGATTTAAAGGTAATGTCTTTTACTCTGGCAATCGGTTCATATTCTTCAATAGTTTTTCGCAAAATATCTGAAATAGGCAGTGGTTCCATTTCTTTATGTATATCAATCTGCTCATTCTCAAAAATATTTAACAGGCTAAAAATCAGCAGGTTCATTCTTTTCGAAGAGTTATCAATGATATTCATGAGCTCGTCCGAATCTTTTTCTATGCTGGATACACTAACTTTACCAGGCGACTCCTTGTAGAATTTAAGTAGCTGCAAAGCACCGTCGATTGCCGAAAGTGGATTTCTAAGGTCGTGTACAATTACGTGTAAAAAAGCATTTCTCTCTTTGCTTAGACGTTTTAACGTATCGTTTTTAGTACTAATAGAAAGCTTTTGTTCTTGAAGAAAGTTATTAGCTTCTTCTAATTTGGATTTAATCCGGAAAAAGTAGGTGGCAAAAATAAAAGCGATAGCAGAAAGGAAGACCAGAAGTACGATAAGTACAGCTTTGTTTTTATTAGCAGATTCTTCAAGCAGCAGTCTTTCCGATAAGAACTGGTTTTCTGCACGCGTTGTTTCTACCCTATGCTTAATCATAAGATCATCAAGAGCTTGGTTTCGTGCTAACTCGAAATAAAGAACCGCATATTCTTTAAACTTTTCATGATATTCTAGGGCGAGAATATAATTTTGGTTGTATTTCTCAATTTCATAAAGAGTTTTATAGGTCTGGTATAAAATAGCCCGATCATTCAGGTTAGTTGCATAGACTTCGGCATCAATTAAATAGGTTTTAGCTGTAGGCCAATATTCTTTTCCCATTTTAAAATAAGCCTTACCAATGCCGAAGGTATTAAACATGATACCGGGTTTCAGATCAATTTCGATACTTTCCTGAAGCGCTTCATTAAAAAAATCGAGCGCTTCGGAATAAAGCCCCATATCGAGTTTATTATCGCCGATATTATACAGGTTTCTGATTACGTTTACCGTTCGGCCGCTTGCACGATTTAGCTCGAGGGATACCATTAAACTGTCATTTGCGGTCTGGAAGTCCCCCATTTTTGAATACAAAATGTTAATGTTATTCAACGCGCGGGATACACTAAAAGAATCGCCAATTCGCCGGCTGTTTTGCAGCGCTTTTGAATAATAGCGCAAAGCATCATCTAAATTATCTAATTCGGTGAAGATAAGCGCAATAGAATTGTAAGAGGAATTCAGAAGTATTTCATCCCTGAAATCTCCATGAAGTTCTATTTGTCTTTCAATCTGTTTCTGAGCCAGTAAATGATATTCCAGAGCTTCCGAAAAGTTAGCAATAAGATGAAGGTGCCCCCCCTTGGTTTGGTTATACAGCATGATAATTCTGTCATTATCTAACTGCTGTGCTATATGGCTTGCCCGTTGGAGTAATTCAGGGATTTCTTCATTCTCATAGATGGTGTTTAAATTTCTTGCCTTATAAAGAAGTGCAATGGCTTCGGGCTCAGGAAAGTCTAAAATCCTGGCTTTTTCGATTACTTCATCAAGAATCTGGTTTGATTTGATGAATTCTTGTTGCTGTTGAAACCATTCTGCATACAGGATTCGGGCATAGAAAAAATAGATGTTATTTTCATCGCTTCCGGCAAGCTCAAGCATCTGTTCTTGTATTTGCAAAGCGCCGTCATAATCACCTGATCGTGTAATTTTGTAAAATTGATTTGTTAGTTCAACAATTTGATAGTCATCAGACCCTTGCATTAGGCGATTTTGTTTATCGTTTCCGTGATTTCCACAAAATGAAACCAGAAAGCAAAGTATAGCCAACAGCAAAAGCCGGCTTGTATTTTGCATTATATGGAGATTGAGAAGCGGGATGATAAAAAAATCCTACAATTAATGGGGTTAAGAATACAACAAGTTGGCGGCCATAGGCTTTGGTAATACTTGGTAACAATAAAGTAAAAGGGTATCACAAATTATTGGTACTATTATACTCGATACCTTAAAGAACAAAAGAAAAACTACTGCGGTGCGATTAATAGCTATAAGGCTTTAATTATTCTGATAAACCGAAATAAGCGATATATTTTAAGCCAGCATGGCGTGATTTTAACTTACAATAAATTTTTTAAAAAATACAAAAAAACAGCAAATGCAGAGCCTATTTATAGTGAGTGAATGGTGGAAAAAATTTGGCAAAAAGTGTAGGCCTCTACATTCTATAAAGTAGCTGATACCTCATAATTTTGGGTATATTTGTTTAGAAGGTGGTTTATAAGCATACATACTTTCGCATAGACCTAAGGCCATAGATGTGAACAATGTCTTACCGTACTTCTGCAAACGAATTAAAAAGGAGTTAACCGGCTATTACCCTCTGGCATGGCTACATTCATTTAGCCTCAAATCTATTTCATTCCGGTTTAATCATAGATTCTTAATAGTCTCGTTTGCCAAACAGGGCAGTGCCAATTCTTAGCATTGTTGAGCCTTCAAGTATAGCTTCTCGCAGATCGTTTGTCATGCCCATAGACAAATGGTCTAAATTAGCACGATCGTATCCACGCTGTTTTTCCTTTTCAAGTAAAGTTTTTAAAAGTGCGAATTGTCTTCTGATTTCATCAGAACTTGCGGTAAAGGAAGCCATCCCCATTAGCCCACGTACCGTTAAATTCTCCATTTTCTCTGCAGCTTCGAGTAAGCCGGGTAATTTATCTGGCTCGCAACCCGATTTTTGGTCTTCATCACTTATGTTAACCTGTATCATAACATTTATTATGCGATTGTCTGAGGCAGCTCGCTTTTGAATTTCTTTGAGTGCCTTAAGTTTGGGAACAGAGTCTATCCAATGTACAGCAGGTGTGAGGTATTTTATTTTGTTGGTTTGAAGGGTGCCGATCATATGCCACTGAATCTGTGAATCTTCGCTAAAATGCTCCATTTTTGGCACAAGCTCTTGTACCTTGTTTTCCCCAAAGTGAAGCTGTCCTAATTCTCGAAAAGCTTCAACGGCTTCGGCAGGATTTGTCTTGCTAACTGCGATTAAGGTAATTTCGGATGGATCACGCCCTGCCTCATCGCAAGCTTTTTGTATAAGTTCATAAACATCCTGCAAATTATCTTTGTAATGATTGGTGCTCATGTATAGATTTTTTTTAAATGATTATTGGTTTGCGGAAATACAACCTTTTTACGGGCGCTAATTTGTTGCGATTAAGCTCGAATTTAAGGAATAAACGCTTTAACATAGGTTGCAAATGTATCATTCTTAACTACTCGCCGCACAAGAAATAGTTGAAATACTAAAGGGTTTGGGGGTCTTCAACTACAAAATGATCGGCTAATCTTGTGTATTTAACAACCTTAAAGAACTGTTCAGGGTTTAGATAACGGGAATTAATCATTCTTTGAGATTTTGGATCCGGAAAATCCCTAAAGGATTAGTAGTTAAGTAATTTATTGTTTAGCTAACTATAGTCATGTAATGATCATAAAAGAATAAAACCGGATACACAATTCGTGTGTTAATATGTTATGCATCAAACTGGTTTGTACAGACTTAAAAAGTTCGTATTTTAGGAAACTATAAGAAAATTGATTTATTCTGATCTCGTTAATGAATGCTGATTTTTGATAAGCGACCATTCGGAAGTTATAATTCCGTATTGGAAAGCATCCGATCCGGAGTGTTCTTCGGTTTCTCCACCTCAATACTCCAAAATTCTTTGTTATGAGTATAAGGGTCCGGGAAATAGCTGATTTCTTAGAGCGTTGGGCTCCAAACGCTGCAAGGATGGATTACGATAATACAGGCCTTCTTGTAGGATCAGAAAATAACCCGATAAAAGCGATCCTTACCTGCCTGGACGTTACCCCCGATGTTATCGAAGAGGCTGAAAGCATAAATGCCAATCTTATTATTGCCCACCACCCGCTAATTTTCTCAGGTCTTAAAAGTGTTGTAAGCTCAGATCCTGTTGGGAGCATGGTTCAGTCGCTTATTCGCAAAGATATTTCATTAATAGCCTCTCACACCAATCTCGATTCTGTAACGAACGGGGTTTCTGAAGTGCTGGCCCGCCGTCTTAACCTTCAAAACACCTATTTTTTACAAGCCCGTAATGGAAGTATGGTTCGGGTTTGTCTTCGGCTGCCAAACCCTATGCGGGATAGCATGCAGGCTATTTTGGGCGAATTCCATGTGGCGCAAAGCTGGGTTAGCATGGAGTCGAATGTGGTTATGGTACAATTTAACTACGATCACCATTTTCTTAATCCGTTAAAAAAAGCTATCCATAAAGAGCTGAACGGCGCACCATACGAGCTCGACGTAATTAAACTGGAATCCGAATCAATAAAGCTGGGTTTCGGTCGAGTAGGTTTCTTGCCTGAACCTATGCCTGCCCAAAAATTCCTTGAACTGGTTAGCACAAAGCTGGAGGCAAATTCTATCCGGTGCTCCGGTAAACTCTCCGGCGACATTCATAAAGTGGCGGTTTGTGGTGGTTCCGGCGCCTCTCTAATTAAGCAGGCTATCCGTTCTGGCGCCGATGCGTATGTTACAGCAGATATTAAGTATCACGATTTTTTTGTTCCAACCGATTTCCTACTGGTAGACGCCGGCCATTACGAGACAGAATTTGCTATTGCCGGTATTTTAAAAGATCAGCTAAAACAGGAGTTCCCGGAAATTCCTGTTTTTGAAACTAAGCATAACACGAACCCTGTAAAGCACTTTCAAGCTTCGTTTGCTTCAAACAGTATTAAACAAGTACTCTAACACAATAATCAGTCAGATTGATTTATGCGCGAAATAATACAAAACCTTGTAAACCTGCAGTTTATAGATACCAAGTTAGACGAACTCAAGAAGATGCGGGGCGACCTACCTGAAGACATCGCAGATCATGAAACGGATATCGCCAGGATTGATGCCCGTGTTAAAAAAAATACCGCTCAGTCAAGGGATTTAAAGCTGGAAAAAGCCAAGCTTGAGCTGGAAATTACCGATGCAGGCGAGCTGATAAAGAAATATGAAGAGCAGCAGCTTTCAGTTCGTAATAATCGTGAATACGACGCTCTTACTAAAGAAATGGAGGCCCAAAAGCAGCTTATAGAAAATGCATACTCCAGATTAGAAGAAATAGAAATTCTGCAGCAGGAAATTGAAAAAGATCTCGAGCAGAGTAAAACTATTCTTGCAGAAAAAGAAAAAGAGCTGGATGTAATGAAAAGCAATCTGCAGAATGTGATTGAGCGTACCCGTGAAGAGGAAAAGGAACTCTTTGAGCGCCGTGAAGAAGCAGAAACAACCGTAGGTACGCGTTATCTGCGCAGTTATAATCGGTTACGCAACGGGCTAAATAATGGAATGGCCGTTTGCCCTATGATAAACGGCGCATGCATGGGAATGATGATGCCGCCACAGGTACAGATGGAAGTTCGCAGAATGAACAAAATCATTATTGATGAAAACAGCGGGCGAATCGTTGTTGATCCCGAGTTTTTCGAAAATGCCAAGAAAGTCTACGAATAAATAAACCGGATTTTTTGTAGAATGATGGCATTTTGCTGTTGGCAGGTCTGTAGGAATTTGTTGTACTTTTCCACAGCCTGGAATAAAAAATGCGGGTTAAATAGAGCATAACGCAGAGACTGCCGGGTAATCGCTCTTTGTTTTATAATGAAGCAGAGGGAGGAAAGTCCGAACACCAACCGGTGCCGTGCTTCCTAACGGGAAGGGGTCTGACTTGTAAAGGCCAGGCTACAGATAGTGCCACAGAAAATATACCGCCCCGGCTTGCCGGGGTAAGGGTGAAATGGTGGGGTAAGAGCCCACCGCGCTGTAGGCGACTATAGCGGCAGGGTAAACCTCACGGGGTGCAAGGCCAAGCAGGCAGTATATACTACCGGTTATTACGCTGTCGGGTAGGCTGCAAGAGGCAGCGGGCGACCGCTGTCCCAGATAAATGATTACCATTTTAGAGCGCAAGCACTGAAATACAGAATTCGGCTTACAGGCAGTCTCTGCCTTTTTTATTTACAGACGAACTTTATTTATTTTTGAAATCAGAGAGCCTGGAAATATGAGTATATGCGTGCTGTTGTTTGCATGCAGAATTTCCCTCAGTTATAGAAGGCGGCCAAAATAATGGTTTTACAAAGTCTTCTTATAAGCCTGCATTATTCACCAAGAAGTTTGGTTGTGGGCAAGGCGTCTGGGAAATGGTGACGGAAACGTACCACAGTACGTTGAGCAAACCATTTTCAAGACAACGCAGCCCACAACTAAACTTCGCCGTGTGTGACAATACCTGATTTAAAAATTAATCTTTATTTAATGTATCTCATTGATAGCCATCGTGATAAAAACGATTCTATATTTTTTTGTGAATAGTGCAGGTAAGAGAAAAATTTCCCTTTTATTAGTAATTCGTCTTCATTGCACGATCCATTTCCCGTTTAACATCTTTTTCGGCAATAGAAGCTCTCTTATCGTGCATTTTCTTACCTTTAGCCAATCCCAGCTCTACTTTAGCATAGCCTCTCAAGAAAAACAGTTTTAGAGGAATAAGCGTATAGCCTTTCTGCGACAAAGCCGTGTCTATCTTCCGGATTTCATCTTTGTGGAGTAATAACCGGCGTTCTCTCCTTGGCGGGTGATTGTTGTAGGAACCCTGCTCAAACTCTTTTATATAAAGCTCTTTAAGCCAGATTTCTCCTTTGTGAATGTAGGCAAAAGAATCTGTGAAGCTCGCATGACCAGCTCTCAAAGATTTCACTTCGGTTCCTTTAAGCTCTATGCCCGCTACAAAGGTTTTTTCAATCTGATATTCGAAAAAAGCCTTTTTGTTTTTCATGGCCGGCGGGCCTTGTTTTTTCTTTTCTTTCATAAAGTTGAATAATGCTATTCCGGAAAAACTGCAATGCTAATAAAATAAAAGGTGCATTGCTGCTTAGTATTCCGATACGGAATCATATATGATAATCGATTCCGCATTTATTGTTAAACATGAGAATCGAATGTTGTGTAATAGAAGGCTTTGCAAAACCACTCTTTTGCCCGCCTTCTTCCTTGGGTCAAAAATTAAATCTTCGAATAGATAGCCTATACTCCGGTTTTATTTTTGCTGCCGCGTCGAATACGAACAAAATAGAAGGTTTTTCAAAGCCTTCTAAAAATCAATAAATAAAAATTTATTGGGCAACACCATCGGGAACGGGACGACCAAGCTGATTATAAATATCAATTATTTGCTGCTTGTTTGCTCTCGCCTGTCTGTTTTCCGGGTCCATTTCGAGCACTTTCCTGAAATGAGCCAATGCCATTGGCATTCTTTCGGTCATATGTATAGTTTCTGCGTGGTACATGAGCCAGTTGCCGTAATGTAAATGGGTATCGCGCTTCATTTGCATTATTTCCGGAGAGCTACTGTCTTCATTCTTGAGCTTGTTTAAAGCTTCTTCATACCGGTCATGATCTACAAGAAACTGCACCTGCTCCGCAATAGTGCCATCCGGGATAACTTGATTTCGGTCAGTAGAGGCTGTATCTGCACCATTGCCGCATCCTGCTACAAACAAAAGGGACGCTACAGAAATAAGTAAAAAGGGAATGAGTCCGGAAAATAAATATGTCGAGCTTTTATATAACATGTTAATGCAGTATTGTTTTTTGAAATTTAATTATGTGATTATGACACAAAATCTCTGAATGCGTCATGAATTTGGCTGTCGCTTTTCTAAAAAAACGGCTTCGAAAACTTTAATTAAACATTTATGGAGTTTAACCGCGTAAATGTAATAAGTAGTGGTTGTTATTACTGTATAAAAATTGGGGTCGGGCTAATGCAAAGTATGAAAATAAGCATGGTTAACCAGCCTAAAACCTTCCGTACCGGATCAAGTTCTTGTTCGTAATATACGGGTGGGTGCTCAATTTTTACGAAATAGAGAATAAACAGCGTAAACATAACCCAAACACCATAGCCGCTTCCAAAACTAGTATCTCCTGTGAGGTTCCATATCACGGTATTTACAGCCAGGGAAATCAGCCAAACCCAAAGTGTCCAGCCCTGATGACCAAAATAAGCCTTACGAAAAACTCCAAAAGACAGCAGGGCCCAGAGAATCCATCCAAATGAAAATCCCGAACCAATAAAACGAGCGCTTAATGCATCGAGCAGGGGGAGTAGTGCAAAACCGGCAAAGGTAACAACTAGACCAAAGAAAGCTCTGGCAACCATCTGGTGCCGTTTGAAACCAATAAGAGCATATAAAATATGGCCTCCGTCAAGCTGACCAACCGGCATTAGGTTAAGCGCAGTAAAGAAAAGTCCGAGCCAGCCAGCAAGTAGAAAAGGATAGTGGTACATTTCCCACATGGGCGGGGCATTATCGTAAAAACTCGCAATAGCGGTATAAAGCAGGGTTTCACCAAAGAAAATAAGCTCTGAACCTTCGGGAGCTATTGGATCTTCGGGAAAGCTACCGTGCTGAAGTACATAGTCTACTATTTCTTCGTGTTGCTCAAAGTTGTTGAGGAATTCCGGACCGGGTAGCGTGGCAAAGCCATACAATAAAATTCCCAAAGCAACAACAAACCCTGCAAGCGGTCCGGATATTCCGATATCATAAAGTTTAATAGTGTCGTTAATACGCTCTTTAATCTTTATGACAGCACCTAAAGTACCAATGGGCGAAACGAGCGGTAATGGAATAAAATAAGGCAGCGATGCAGAAACTCTATGGTATACGGCGGCAAAGTAATGGCCAAACTCATGTACGCCCAGGAATAATAACAAAAGAAAAGCAAAGAGAACCCCTTCCCAGAGTACCAGATCTGTAATAGATTCTGCTCCTGCAGTATGGCCTACAAAAAACACCCCACCCATTACGGCTACTGATGCAAAAGTTGCAATAAAAAGCAGCACATGCTTTATAATAGTACCGGGAGTCGGCTTGTTTTTTTGAGGAACACCACTTGTGATGTCCACATAAATAATTTCAGATTCGTTGGGCTGGCTCAAAAAGGAAAAATTTGCTGAGAAATATAAATAGTAGAACGTCTTCTCAGAAGATAACGAGTATGAATGGAAATCGGTTCAGAATATTTTTGATGCTTATGCGCTAAGTAAAGTTTATTAAGTAGTGAATAGTTAGTTCTCATTTCATTACCGCTTTTTACAAGCGCTTACTAAAACGCACGCTATATGGTTATTAAAAATATTTACTCGAAGCGTCTGGGCCTATGTATGTATTTTTGCTATGAGGGAGAAGACAGACAAAAGAGAGGTTTTGCAGATACCATCTGGTAGAGAAAACCATGTTGTCCCGTGCCCTGTATATAGCACGGGACAACAAACGTTGGTCAAGTCTTCACCAAAAGGTAGTTCTTTTAAAGTTTGGTTCGCAGAAATGGTTGAGTCATACAGCGGGCGCCACCGCGGCCACGGCATAATTCATGACCTTCGAAAGTAATAACCATTTTACCGGCTTTGCTTATATCAAAGCGCTTATTTTTATAGGTTTGCAGAAATGATTTGCCTGAAATAATAGTATATCCATGCTTTTCCATTTCACGGAAAGTATGCACGTTACGCTCATAACCGATTACAACACCCGGCGCCAGAGCAAATGTATTAGCCCCATCCGACCATTGTTCTCGCTGTTGAGCCGTTTTATCGTCACCACCACAGTTTATAAAAATGATTTCATGGCCCAAAGACTCTTCAAGAGCGGCTTTCAGCGATGGTTTTAGCTCAGTAATAATATGTCCGTTCGATTTGCGCAGCGAAACTACATTATTGGTTCTTTCAGAGATGGCGGGTGGGAAAACAACGCATTCGTTGGTATTGCAAAACGTAAAAATAGTGTCGAGGTGCATCGTAGATCGTTTTTTGGGAATATCTATGATAAGCACCTGCTTTATACCTTTGCTCATAAGCTTTTCTGCTGCCCGCATCAATCCGCTAAAAGAAGTGCGTTCACTCATGCCTATGAGTACTAAATCTTCTGATACAACGAGAATGTCGCCGCCTTCTATGCTATCTTCCCCGCTTACAAAAATGGCTCTGTCCTTAATATCTTTATATAAAGGATGGAATGTAACTACTGTATCCATAAGAAGTGATTCCCTAAGGCGAGCTCTTTTAGCCGCCTTCGATACTACTATCGCATTGCCAACAACGGCGGCTAAATCGCGCGTAAAAAGTAGATTTGGAGATGGCAATAAGCCAACGGATGGCAGACTTTCGGTTTGGCCGCAAATGGCAAAATCGGCAAGCTCATGCTCATTAAGGGCAAGAAGGCCATCTTTTACCGGAGATAGGTTCTCTCTGGAATAATGTCGTATAAGGCTGTTTATGAAATACTCTCTCGCCTCGGGTTTGCTAAACGTCTCAATAAATAAATCCCGAATTTCAATTATTGAAATGTCCGGCAAGGCTGTGCGCATGATGTCGAGCATTTCGATATGTTCTATGCGCGCATCTTCTTCGAAAATAATATCATCGAAGAGTAAATCATCTTTTGTTTCAGGAGAAACCAGCGAGACTTCGGGCCCTGGAGTATGTGTAATAACGCCCTGAAGGAGGCCAACCTCAGAATTGAGATAAACAGATTGTGACATAATTTATAGAATCAAATAGAGTGGAAAAGCTCTTTTATTATTTAGTTTAAAGTCTATGACAGCAGAAATAGGGTTAAAAACGAATACAAAACAAAGGTCGAAATTTAATGTCTTAATGTGAATTATCCGGCATTATACCCGATTATAGAGCAATGTCACTTTTTATATGACAAACAAAAGCCGAACCAAAGATTAGTTTTGTAAAGTCTTCTGTAACAGTTATCAATAGCCTTAGTAGTAAGGTCTTAATTGCGCTATCTGCGCAGCAGGCCCTAATATAAGCCCCTTATAATGCAACTCAAACCACTATAAAATGAGGCTAAGTAGTTTAAACTAAGCCGGTCAAAAATTTGTAATGTAACCGACAGCATCATTGCGTAAAAAAAGTAGCTCTCATCATTTTTATGAATCGTTTCGGATTATAAGAAACTCGAGAAGACGCTTTTGAAAGGCTAATTTTAGTTTATATTCTATAGCACTAAGAAGGCTTTGCAAAAGCTTCTCTTGCTTTTCTAAACATCAGATATCAAAATCTCTGATAAAAGGCTAGGGGGGAATGTCGGTGTTTTTTGCAGTCTTTAAAGAGCATTATGTATATTTTGATAGCTAAAAATTTAGGCTCGGTATCAAAAGAATACGGATTTTACGGAAGATGAAAGAGTGAGTGTTCAGAATTCTGTTATCAAAGATGCACGAAATTACGCCGAAACTTCCACAAAAGCCGGTTCGGTATTTAAACCCTGAGCCCGCTCCGAAAAGTCATATTTGAACCACGAGGTCACGAAGAGTCGAAGCTTAATGAAGGTAAATGGCTGTTTTTATGATGCAAAATTTTACGCTTGAAGGCATAAATTTCGAATTAGAGATTAATCGGAGTAGCCTAAACCCTGCAATTTTAAATTATACTGTACCAAATTAGTAGTAAACGTATTTAAATTATTCTATTGCAAATGTATATCATGAATATGTTCACAGTGGGTATAGCCCGAAATTCTGGCAAATGGATAATCGCGGCATTCTATTTTATGGTGTCTGTATTTTGCACAACAGATCTTAGAGCCCAGCAAACAACGTATACAGGCCTTGATACACTGCAGCTGCGAACTATTTTTCATGAGCCAATGCTACCCGGGGTAAGGCCATCTATAAGCGGTTACAGCCCGATTGGGAATCATCTGCATTTTACCTGGAACGACTCCAGCTACCAGAATACCGGACCATACCGGGTAGATCTTAGTGGGCAGCTTGTCGAGCCTTTGGAAGAAGAGGCTGCTATTCTGGCCAGGGCTGTCGTTGCACCAAACCGTTCAGCCATAGCGTTTATAGAAAACAATTCGCTGATAGTGGCTAATATGGATGGTTCGGGACGTAGAACACTATTTTCTTCAGGAAACCTGAGTGGACGACCAGTTTGGTCTTCAAACAGCCGTAAAATTGCATTTTCCCGAGACGGCGACGTTTGGTCGATGCATCTTGAAAATGCCGAGGTTAGGCAGCATGCACAAAAAAAAGAGGGTGAACCTTCTTATATGGTTCGGGCATGGGGCCTCAATAACCGATACCTTATCCTTCAGCAGACCGATACTTCACATTATAAAGAAATCTTTTTCCCGGAATATGTGCCGGAATTTGTGAAGCCCGGCGGATCTATGAGAGGGCAGCCTCATATAACGATTAAATCTTTAGATTTGCAATCCAGAGATGGAGATGATGCTTTTCGTGAGTTGTTTTCGGGTGATGCCTACGTGCTTAATGCAGATATGAGTGCCGATGGCCAGTTTTTCCTGCTGGATACAACAGATCATGCTATGAAGGAAAGGTCTGTAAAACTGTATAACCTTGCTGAACGTACCGAACTAACGGTGTTTAGCGAGATTACAGATGGATGGATATACCCGCCTCTTATGATGGCTGGTTTTTCCCCGGAAGGTAACACGCTTTATTTTACCTCAGAAGAAAGTGGCTTTAATCAAATTTACACAGCCAGAGGAGACGGGTCGCGACTTACCAGGCTAACAAGTGGTGGTGATGCCGAAGTAGATTGGGTGAGATGGTCAGGTGCCAATACGCTGGTTTTTTCTTCAACAAGCAGAGATCCCGGATTACGCGATTTGTTTACCATTAATATTAATACCAGAAGTACTACGCGATTAACAAATACAGAAGCGTACCGGTATGATTTTAGATTAAGCCCAGACAGGCGCTACATTAGCTATATGCGCACGACATGGAATGAACCCGCAGATATTTTTCTGCTTGATATACGCCGGCCCGACAGAGAACAGCGTCTTACGCAAAGCATACCGGAGCGTTTTAAAGAAATTGACTGGCAAAAACCAGAATATATACGTTTCACAGGCCGGGATGGAGAAACAAGAATTTCGATGGATGTATTAAAGCCTCATAATTTTGTGGAGGGCAGGCAGTATCCAGTGGTAGTTTTTGTTCATGGGGCAGGCTCTCTTCAAAATGTTTTTCAGGGATGGTCGGTTAGTTATGCCCGCGAATATATGTTCCATCAACTTTTAAACCGCGAAGGTTTTGTAGTAGTAGAAGTAGATTACAGGCATAGTACAGGCTATGGTCGGAAGTTTCGGGAGGATGTTACCAACTGGATGGGCCGTTTTGAACTGGAAGATATTGCCGATGGATTGCGCTATTTAGATGAAAACAGAGGCTATCTCGATATGAGCAAGGTAGGAATTTACGGAGGAAGCTATGGTGGATTTATGGCTCTTTACGCGCTTTCTCATAAGCCGGAAATGTTTCACGCCGGTGCTGCACTGCGTGCAGTAACAGACTGGAGAAACTATTTTCATGCAAACCCCGGTTATACACGGCCAAGACTTGGAGACCCAATCGAAAACCCGGTTCACTACGAACGCTCGTCTCCTATTACGTTTGCAGATAGCCTGTCGCGACCGGCTATAATCTTACATGGCCTGATAGATGATAATGTTGGGTTTCAGGATGCGGCTCAGTACATAGACAGGCTGATTAGAAGTGGTAATACAAACTTTGAGACCATGTTCTACCCTTCTGAGCGACACGGTTATGTACTGCCAGAATCCTGGTACGATCAATATTACAGAATACTTCGTTTTTTCCGAACACACTTAATCCCCGGAGATGAATAACTGATGGGAGAATATAGGATTTACTTCCCTATATATCGGCTGTAAGTACCCATACCATCATAATCGGTAGGCAATACAACTTTATTTTTCATATCTGCCCGTGGATCTTCATGGAGAGAATATTTGTATATGGCAGTAAGAACAATTAGTAAAATGATGAGTAAGGCAGAAAAAAAATAAATCCAAAACATGAGATTGTACCTTTGTTTGTTTAAATCTGAAATAAAAGTTTAGCTACATACACTAAAAGAAAGAATAAATTTTGCAAAATCGTTTCAATTGATAAAAGTGTGTTTTCGTGTCGTACAGTTGAAAAGCCGGCCAAGTTCCAAAATGATTCGTGTAAAATTACTGTTTAAAATTAGTGACACAGTTCAAGGGAATTCGGACGCTTAAAATTGCGCTCAAAAATTGGTACCTTAAACTTCATTCGCAAAACCAAAAAAACTATCTGAAAACCATTCCATGTCTGAGCAGTATAAAGCACTTACACGTAAATACAGGCCGGTTTCCTTCAGCGATATTGTCTCGCAAGAACATGTAAGCCAAACCTTACTCAACGCAATAGAAGGTAACAGGCTAAACCATGCTTATTTATTTTGCGGACCCAGAGGGGTAGGCAAAACCACAATGGCAAGAGTGCTGGCTCGTAAAATAAATGATATAGGAGCAGATATTGATGGAGAGGCATTAAATCAAACGCTCAATATTATTGAAATCGATGCTGCCTCTAATAATAAGGTAGAAGATGCTCATCGAATTCGGGATGCGGTTCGTGTTCCACCTCAAAGCGGGCGATACAAGATTTTTATTATAGATGAGGTTCATATGCTTACAAAAGCGGCGTTTAACGCGCTGCTTAAAACACTGGAAGAACCTCCGGCATACGCCATTTTTATTTTTGCAACAACCGAACCCCATAAAGTACTGCCAACTATTTTATCCAGGGTTCAGAGATTTGATTTTAAGCCGATTTCAGTAGCCGAAATTGTGCAACGCTTGCAGGAAATTTGTACTAAGGAAGACATTCGCATAGATGAAGAATCCCTGCATATGATTGCAAGGAAGGCAGATGGAGCCTTAAGAGATGCACTTGGTATTCTGGATCAGGTTATTGCGCTTTGTGGTACAGACATAACATACACCAACTTGCTTAAAGCATTTAATGCAGTTAGTCTCGACCGTCTTTTTCATTTAACGAGACATATTCTCGAATCGGATGCTGTAAAGGGTATCAAACTTATATCAGACCTGCTTCAGGAAGGTCATGATATTCAGGAATTTTTGATTGCACTTACCGAACACTTTCGCAATTTGTTGCTAGCTCGCGATAAACGCAATCACTATGCGGTTGAAACCAGCAAGGATGTTAAAGAAAAGCTATATGAGCTTGCTCAAGCGTTTTCGGAAGACGATCTAATGCGAATGTTGCACATTGTGCATGAAGCTCAGTTTAGAATTCGCGAGGCGCATCAGCCCAAAATATTATTGGAAATAACGGCTTTGAAGCTCATTAAAATGGAGAAGTCTGATGGGCTCAACAAACTGTTTGCCGAAATAGAGGAGCTCAAGCAGGCACTTGGAAACTCATCTTTTAAAGATGAAAAAAAAAACCTGGTCAATAAAAGGGTCGATGCTCACTCCTCAGGAATGAGCGTTTCAACCCGTGTTCCGGCAGATTCTGTTACCGTAAAAGATGAAATTAATTCGGAAATTGAGGGAAAACAGCCCCGTACAATTCAGGTTCAAGACGAAGGTTTTACTCAAGCCAAAACCGAACGACCATCTGCAGGCAGCACGTTTAGCAGACCAGGTTCCGGAACACCGCTAAAGCGAAAGCCAAAGCGACTTACGGCAGAAGATATTCCCCAAAAACAGGCTGCTAAAACCATTGATACCAAATATGGAACAACGGGTTTTAAAGGGCTTTCTTCTTCAGATGAACCCAAGACCGCAAAAAGCCTTCATTCTGAAACAGCTACTGAACCCACCGCAGTTTCTAACGGAAATACCCCGGAATATGGTAAAACTCAATCGGATATAATAGCCAAGGGCGAGGATACAGCAGTAGCCGCATTACCCCCCGCAAAAACGGCAGAAAAACTCGCCGATTTGCCACCGGAAAACGCCATTTTTGATCAAAAGAGCACGCATAATTCTTTAAATGTAAAAGCGGGACAAAATGCTGAAGGGAAAAATTCGGCCAGAATTTATCTTAATCAGGTGGTATCTGTTTGGCAAAAATATGTAACAGGTTTACGCGAACCTGTACCCTCTATGGTCAGAATTTCGATGGAAAGTACCAAGCCCGTTGAGCTGAGCGGAAGGAATTTAAAGCTGGAATGCAACGATCTTTTCGTTGCCAAGCTTATAGAAGAACACGAAAAGCAGTTAAGCGAATCACTTGAATCTTATGTAGGAAAACGATTAAAAATAAATTGCTCGGTTCGGCTTCAGACAGAACAGGAACAAATAGCATCCGATCCTTATGAAAGGTTTCGGCAACTTCAGGAAAAAGATCCCAGAATCAGAACTATTGTCGAAACTTTTGGAGCAGAGCTGGAATGGTAGAAATGAGCAGGAATGTACTTGCGTTAAGAATATCAGCTACCTGAGCATAAGTTTTAAACAAACTAAAAAAAGATTAACCGAAAGCCCACAAAATAAAACTACGTAATTATGGATCAGAATATGGCCGACTTATTCGGCAAAATGAACGAATTTCAGCAAAAAATGCAGGCTGCTAAAGACAGTCTTGGTAAGCTCGAGATTACATCTGAGGTAGGTGGTGGAATGGTAAAAGTTACCGCCAACGGGAATAAGCAAATAGTATCTATTAAACTTGAAAAAGATATTATTGACCCGAGTGACCCCGATATGCTCGAAGATTTACTTATAGCCGGTGTAAATAAAGCATTGGCAGAGGCAGAGCGTGCCTCAGCCGAAAAAATGCAGGAAGTAACCCGAAATATGCTGCCGGGCGGAGGTTTACCGGGTATGGACTTAAGCAAATTCGGGCTATAGATTACCGATAAGTACATGCAAATTACTTCAGAAACGCTGGAGCGAGCTGTAGAACAGCTTGCTAAATTGCCTGGTGTGGGCCGTAAATCGGCTCAACGCCTGGCTATGCATTTGCTAAAGCAATCAGATGAAGACGTATTTTTATTATCACAAACGCTAACCGATCTTAAAGTTAAAATAGGATACTGCTCTGTTTGTTTCACAATAACCGATCATGACCCTTGCCCAATTTGTAAATCTCAAAAGCGTCAAAGGAATGTTATTTGCGTAGTGGAAGACTCACGGGATGTAATGGTGATTGAAAAAACGAATGAATTCAGAGGACTTTATCATGTGCTTGGTGGCGTAATTTCGCCGCTTGACAGTATTGGCCCAGACGAAATTAGGGTAAAAGAGCTGGTTAACCGGGTAAACACTTCCGAGCCCCCGGTAGAGGAGCTTATTTTGGCGCTCAACCCCGATGCGGAAGGTGAAGCAACCTCATTCTACATCAACAAAATGCTGAAGCCCTTCGATGTGAAAATTACACGGATAGCTCACGGAATTCCAATGGGAACAGAGCTTGAATACATAGACGAGGCTACCCTCAGTAAAGCATTTCTGGGCCGTAATATTTTCTGATATATACACGCGAAAAAGAATTATCGCCGAATACCCAACAGCATGATTTATTTACTATTTATCGGGTTGCTTTACCTTGCCTTCTTAAGCATCCGCAAATACCTGCGCCAAATACCCGAAAAAATTCAAAAAAAACTGCTTTTGGTTGAGTACGCAGGCGCAGCTACAATTTTTATGATTATGCTGGAAGCCGCAATTAGCGAGAGGGATGGAGGAGTTTATTGGTATCCCTATGCTGTGATGGGTGTTATTGCCGTAATTTACTCAGGAAGGCTCATAAAATATTTAGCAGACCGAAGAAACGAGGCCGGAAAACGGAGCAGTAGTTCTATTAATAGTTGATAAAGCTGAGTAAATTGAGAAGATAATCTAGGACAATATGATCTGGGGTAATATGATTGAAATAGATATACCCATCATTTAGATCAATACATATTTAACTTCATGTTAGCAAGTATGTGTAAAAAAGCTTTGCGACTCAATAATTTGTTTTGGGCCTGGTGAAACTTTCCTTCGTTGATTAAAAAACCATCTTGATAATAATGAGTTTGTTGGAAAGTGCAATCATAATGCATAGATTCAATTTTTGGTAAAACCAAACATACAGCATTAGCAATTTTAGATTTTGATTCGGTTAGCCGTTTTTAACTCTATCGGTTGAACAGCAAATAATGTTGTGATGTGTTAATGCTGCTGTTCTTTTTTATCACGATGAATAAAAGCAGGCTTTGCCAAACCACTATATTGCCCGCCTTCTGCCATTAAGCAAAAAAGAAATCAACGATTATAGATTCAGTGGTTTTTTGCTCAGGGGGGGGAATACGAACATAATAGAAAGGTTATCAAAGCCACCTAAAATGGATTTTTTACATGGGGGTGTACAAATAACTTTGAAGATTTCCGGAAACAGGGTTTGTAAAAAGTCGGGTTTTAAATAATAGCTCCGAAAACGAGACAGCAGTACTTGATTTAATTATTGCTAGTAGCATATAAATGAAACCAAGGGGTCTGGCTTCACGGTTGGTGGTTTTAGTCTGGGACAATTCCAAAGACAGGTAATGCTTTTTAAGGCGTTCCGGTAGTTTTCCAGCAAAAGTAACACAGTCGTTTTAGGCAAAAACGGTCATGTGATTTTAAAAGAAATGAATATACTCAATGGGCCCTTAACAGCAGAGTTTGGAAATTCTGTATTTTGATCATTAAGGCACTATTTAACAAGTAACAAATAGAATACTATGGGTAATTTGCATCAGAATAATTTAGATACAGGATCCTACAATACACCAAGGATTGTTCTTCTTTCGCTGATTGCCGCTCTCGGTGGCTTTTTATTTGGTTTCGACAGCGGCGTTATTAATGGTACCGTTGAGGCCTTGCAACAAACTTTTAACTCCGATGCCGTTGGTACTGGTTTTAACGTAGCTTCGATGCTACTCGGTTGTGCTGCAGGTGCTTTTTTTGCTGGAACTCTTTCAGACAAGTTTGGTCGTAAACCGGTTCTGATTGCTACTGCTGCCGCATTTATTCTTAGCGCATGGGGTTCCGGGGTTTCTTCAAGTTCGTTCGAATTTGTTTTGTACCGCATTCTAGGTGGTTCTGCTGTTGGCGCTGCCAGCGTAATTACGCCTGCATACATTAGTGAAATTGCTCCTGCAAATATAAGAGGCCGGCTTGCAAGTTTGCAGCAGCTTATGATTGTATTAGGTCTATTCGCTGCTTTTTTGAGTAATTATCTAATTGCCGGTACGGCCGGTACGGCCATGGCTGAGTTTTGGCTCGGTGCACAGGCCTGGCAATGGATGTTTTGGATGGAAATAGTGCCGGCTTCGTTGTTTTTTATTGGCTTAATGTTTATTCCGGAATCTCCTCGTTTTTTAGTAGCAGCAGGTAAAGAAAGTGAAGCTGCAGATGTGCTTTCTTCTTTGGCCGGTGGTGGTGATTTCT
Organism: Balneolales bacterium; assembly: GCA_022565805.1. Lineage (GTDB taxonomy): Bacteria > Bacteroidota > Rhodothermia > Balneolales > Cyclonatronaceae > Cyclonatronum. Next base: position 3,335 of record JAIULZ010000048.1, on the reverse strand, counting down.
CTGATAAAGTTGCGGAAATTAAAGCAACACTAAATCTTAAATCAAAGCCTGGCCTCAAAGACCTTATTTCTAATGTTACAGGAAAAATTCACCCGATTCTTTTGGTTGGTATGGGACTAGCTGTTTTGCAACAGTTTACCGGCATTAACGTGGTGTTTTACTATGGGGCAACGCTGTGGCAGGCCGCTGGTTTTACAGAGGGCGATGCATTACTGGTTAATGTAATCTCGGGTGTGGTAAATGTTGGTTTTACTTTTGTTGCAATTGCTCTGGTTGATAAAGTAGGTCGCAAACCGCTTTTGCTTGTTGGCTCTGTAGGTCAGGCGGTTATGCTTGGTTTCCTGGCTTTTTTCTTTGCTTCTGCACCTGTAAGCGAATCGGGTAATTTAATGCTCGAAGGAAATACAGGCATATATGCGCTTATATCTGCGAATATGTATATCGCATTTTTCGCATTTTCGTGGGGCCCCATAATGTGGGTTATGCTGGGTGAAATGTTCCCGAACCAGATTAGAGGTGCAGCACTTGCTGTATGCGGTTTAATGCAATGGGGCAGTAACTTTCTGATAACCATCACATTCCCGATTCTTCTGGCCGGTATTGGTCTGGGTATGTCTTATGGAATTTATGCTTTCTTTGGTATTGTTGCTTTCTTCTTTGTATATATGTTCGTGAATGAAACAAAAGGCAAAACACTTGAAGAAATGTCTGTGAAATAGTATTGCCTTTATTTAGAACGCGTTAAAGTAAAGCCATTGCTGAGTGAGATGAAATGCGGCTGCGTAATCTAAGCCCTGTAGTTCTTGAAATATCCCATAGCAGGGTTGCGGGGTAAATATAATTTATGCCTGCTCTAAAACAGGTTTACTGATAGTCAAAAAAAAAGCGGACACCCGATTTATTCATAACCGGGGTCCGCTTTAATTTTGGTGTACAATAGTTAGGCTTACTTAGTGGTATTAGCCGCATCTTTAGCCTGATCGGCTTTTTTGTCGGCCTGATCCACTTTTTTAGAAAGCTGATCAACTTTTTTAACCAGTTTTTCTACCTGACTTGTAAGCTCTTTGATCTCTTCCTGTGTAGGAACGCCCATTTTATGAACTAATTCCTGAAGGTTGTCGTCAATTTCGCCTTCAGCTTTAGAGAAAGTAGACTTTAGCTTAGTTTCGAACTCTTTGTAAGTTTTGTTGAGGTCGTCGTAGGCTTCGTCGAGCTGCTTCTTGCCTCTCTCTTCAAACTTTTCGCCTTTATCTACAAGCTTGTTGAAAACCTTGCTGCCTTCTTCTTCTACTGAGGCAAGTGCACCTAAACCGGCCAGCCATACTTCGCGGGCCTTTCCTGTTAATGATTCAACGGCGGTTAAGTGTTTATCTTCTTTTTGATTACTCATGATTGATCTCTTTTATGTGATTAAAAATCTTGTTTACCGTTCCTGTTTTTTTTCGTGTTGCTCAAGTTGCCTTTCAAGTAGCGTAACCTTTGTTTCCAATTCTTTAACTTTTTGGTTTAGACCGCTAATTGCTTCAGGTTTTGCAACAGGAAGAATTTTATGAACGGATTTTCCGAATAAAGTAAGCCCGCTTTCAAAGGCATCGGTACCCCAGCGGATCAGGGCGTGTAATGCAGTAGAAGACAAAGTTTCTTTGCCCCCTTGCTCGATTATAGCCTTTGTGAGAATTTCCTGCGTAATGTCTTCTCCGGTCTTGCTGTCTGTAATTATTACCGTTTCCCCATCTCTGATAAGCATTTTTAGCTCAGAAAGAGATAAATATCTACTTTCGGTAGTGTCATACAGCTTCCGGTTACCATATTTTTTTATTATTCGTGACATGATTCAATATAACGCACTGCGTTATGGGAAGCAAGTAAAAAGTTGTGCAGTGCGTCAAAAAAGCGTGAGGAAGTATTCGAAACCTCTAATGTCTAAATAGTAAATAGATTCATTCAGAATAAAGTAATTCTAAAACCCAGCAGCCTTTGCGAGAATGCGGAAGTAGATATTCTTATCAGGCAGTAAAAATGAGCTTATACCCCAAAAGGACTTAAGCAAACAAGCAAGAATGAAATCTATTACTATTAAAAAAAGACAAAAAATTAGTTTTGTTGATTGTCTGTCCTTGAAAAGGAGATTTCCTTAGGGGAACGAAGATGTAGATCTCTTTGTGGAAAAGGGATTTCGATATTATTCTTGCGAAATGCGCGTACAATTTCGCAGCGTAGGTCCGAAGCTACAAATGGATGCCGTTTAGGGTTTTCAATCCAACAGCGCAGCAGCATATCCCATGAAGAATCACCGAAATGTTTTAAAAGCACAACCGGGGCAGGCTCTGCAAGAACCTCTGAATGACTAATTGCTACCGACTTAATCGTTTCAAGAACGAGATCCAGATCAGAGTTGTAGGATACGCCAACCTCAACATTAATTCGTATCCTTGTATCGCCATGCGAATAATTAACTACACGACCGGAAATGAAATCGGCATTGGGAACAATAATAGAAATGTTGTCAATAGAGTTAATGGTAGTAGACCGAATATTTATTTCCTGCACATCACCTTCGAGTTCGCCAACAATTATTCTATCGCCTACGCTAATAGGCCTCTCAAAAAGCAATATAATGCCTGAGATAAAATTAGATGTAAGATTTTGAAGACCAAAGCCAATACCAACCGATAAAAGTCCGAAAATAACCGCAAGTCCGCTTAGGTCTATGCCAATGAACTGGAAGGAAAACATCACGCCAAGAATCAAAATAACGTAGCTGGTAACACGCTGAAGCGTGTACCTGATGCTTTCATCCATGGCTACTTTACGGAGTATACGGCGGTAAAGTACAGTTGAAACCAGCCTTGATAGTATCAGGAAAAATACAAGGAGACTACTAAAAATAAGAATACTTCCCAAGGTTACAGGTGTACCCTGTATTTGAAAGATCCCTGTGCCAAGAAACTCCCAAAGCTCAAAGAAAAAATTTGCAAGCTCGGATCCGGCTGTATCTAATAATTCGACACCTGCGTTTCCATTTTCTGAAGACTCTTCCGAACCGTTATTTTGTAAAAGCATTAGCTCTGGTAATATTTTTTAAAAAAATTAGTATAGAGGGCTTTACAATCCCGTCAGTTTGACTTGTTGCATCCATGTTGAGCTATTTTGAGGGATTCTCTGTTTGATAAGACATAAACTTGTGCTGACGCATTTTGTAGGTCTTTTTTTTGAAAGCTATATAATGTAGCTTTTTATAAGCACTTCTATTCTGCATCACTCACTTTTTATTTAATATTGGAAGGCTTTGCAAAACCACTCTTTTGCCCGCCTTCTTCCTTGGAGCAAAAATA
>JAIULZ010000047.1 GCA_022565805.1 Balneolales bacterium | reverse complement strand
GTTTTATTTTTGCTCCGGCGTCGAATACGAACAAAATAGAAGGTTTTTCAAAGCCCTCTGAATACAATACGAAACCCATTTTAAGATGTCTTATTGAACTACCAGCATCAGGAATAGCACAGCGAGTCATTTATCTTAACAAACAGTTAAAACTCCCGAATCATGCATATTGTTAAAGGTGCATGATGAAAGGAATAGATAACCTGCAATGGATTAATCAGAATCAATTGCAAAATAGTTAATAAGCTTATGTTATTAACCTGATTGTATTTTAAGGAAATAATTCAGCTGTTATTTGCTGATGTGTGCAAAGCGATAAGATTAGATACGAAATATTTATCTGTAAATACAGAGAAAATGAAAAATTTTTTTCAGGGGCTGTCTGCAACTTCTTTTGCGGACTCAAATTTTTGTCTCTCAAGCATATCCGCCAACATTTGCCTGCCTTTTTTCCGGCCTCTTATCGTTCCAATAAGCATTGCGGCAAAGATTATTCCATGAAAAAAAAGGGAATCGATAAGCGTTGGAAAGATATCTCCTTTAATTTGTATAAGTAAAATAGTTGGGCTCAGAAATAGTGGCCCGATAAGATTTGTGAACCAGTTGTAAGTGTGGGGTCTTCTGTTATATCTGCGGGTTAGCAGGTAGGTGATGTTGCCGTAAATTAGCCCAAATGCGATTAACACAGCTGTACCAACCCAGTCGGGCTGTGCAGTTACAATAATTAACTGGTTCAGAAAAAGATATATCATTGAACCAACAAGAAATGCTGTTGTTGTATAAGAAAAAGTGCGGGCTATGGTTTGCTGAGAAGGAGTTGGATTTTCGAATTTCAAGGTTCGGTATGCAAAGTTATAGGATGAAAATAGAATGAGCTTGTTCTTAATTTTTTTAAAACTAAGAGATGACGCAAAAGATTAATTTGTTGTTTTATTCAAAAAAAAACCGAATTAAGGAACAGGACGAGGGCGTCGGGATATCCATTGTTCGGGGTCTACAAAGCGATCACCGTCGCGAATTATAAAAACCAAAGCTGCACCATTAGAAGAACGCTCGTCTCCGGAAAGACCAATAATATCTCCGGCCCTGACCTGAGAATTCCGCCTTACGTTTACTTCGGTTAGATTTGCATAGGCAGTTACATAGTCCCCATGATTTACGAAAATCATATCATCGAAACCATTAAGGGCTATAACTTGCATTACAAAGCCATCATGTACAGCCCGCACCTGCGATCTTGGTTCTGTTGTAATATGAATACCTGGGTTTTGGGTACTTGTTCGCAAAACAGGGTGAATATAGTTTCCAAATCGCCGGCTAATTACACCCGTGTCGGTTGGCCAGGGCAGGCTTCCTTTGCCTTGTGCAAAAGCTGTACTTATTGCCCGTATTTCGTCTTCTGTAAATCTTGCCTCAGAGCTGCGGCGTACGGGTGCAGAAAGCCTTTGTACTTCCCGTTCGCGCAGGGCCGCATCTTCTATTCGTCTGGCTTCGGCAAGCTGTCGTTGCCTTTCGGCCTCAAGCTCGCGATATCGGGCTTCTTCGGCCTTTCGTATGCGTTCTTCTTCTGCAATTAGCTGCGAAAATAACGAAGATAAATCTTCCATTTCCTGCCGGCTCTGGCTAAGCTGTTGCTCAAGTGCACGTCTGTTTTCCTGTAAACGGGCAATGGTGTTTTCCTGCTGCTGCCTTCTTTGCTGCATTCTGTTTCTTTCCTGTCGGCTTTCTGCAAGTACCTGCTGGTTTCGCTCTCGTGTGGATACAAGCTCTTCTCTTTTCACTTCCAGCTCTTGCTGTACTTCGCGAATTTGCTCTGCTTGTCGCTCCCGAAACTGCCGGAATTGGGCCAAATAATATGCTCTAATCTGTGCCTGACTTAGCGATTCTGAGGTTATTAAGAGCATGATTTCATTCTGCTGCCCCTGCTTGTAAACCTGCGTAAGAAATCTCTTATATTCCTCTTTCATACGATTGAGATCTTCTTCATACTCTTTATAAGACTGCTCGAGTATGCTTATTTCCCGCGTTATCTGGCGTCGCTCTTCTTCCAGCTGTACAACGATTTCGTTGCGGAGGTTTAGCTCTCGTTCAACCTCTTCGAACTGCCTGTAGAGCTGGTTGTATTCTGTTACGGTTTCGGTTACCTGCGTTTCTATACGGCTTATTTGCTGGCGTAGAAAATCTATAGTTTCGCGTGTTTCGCGCTGTTGCTGCAATACTTCGGTTCGCATACGCTCAAAATTTTGGGCATAAGCCTTGTTTGCAGATACAGAAAGCATCAGCAGTAGTAAAACAATGGCGGTGGTTAAAATTCTAATTTGCAGCATTAGCCGTAGAATTATTTTTAAGCGCTCATATGCGGATTAGCGGAATATCCGATGGAATATTGATATCGAAATTTAGTGGCGACGGATTGATCTCCAGTGCCTGTATGATAAGAAAAATCGTGGAATTTTGGTCGGTGCTTAGCATTTGTATTCTTCTTGGCAGTTGTACTCCCCGAATGCCGGCATGGTTGGTAAATATAAATTCGCTGTAGGCTGCTGGGTCTAAAGAAAACTTTGTGAGGCGCAGCAAACTTCCGTTTTGTTTCTTAAAGTCTAATTGAGTGCGATCTTTGAGCTTAAGCCTCCAGATATCATCATTTTCGAGTATTTCTTTCACATCGCTTTCGTCAAACCGGGGGATTATAAATTCAATTACATTGAAGGCCGTAAAACCGCTGAGCAAATAATATCCGGAATCTTCCCGTGCCATGCGGTAGGCCGTTTTTTCAATTCGGTCGAGTACCGTAACAGAGTCGCCATCAGAATAAATACGCCCGCCCTCCATGCCCAGATTGTTTCTGAGCACAATGAGCGATTGATTGCGATCGCTGGTAAATAGCAAGGTGGCCTGTTCAGAGACTCCGGGTCCGCTAATTCGGGCTGATGCTCTTCCTTCCACGGCATTAACTTCTATGCTTCCGGGCTGGAGTAGCGGCATAATCTCTGCTGGCGTTAGCTCCGATGCGCGAAAGTCTCCGGTTTCGGTAAGAACGGTTGTACGGCTGCAGGAAGCAGTAATTATAAGGATGCACAAAATTGTCGCAAACGCTTTTGAAAAAACGAAAAAAGGAGTAGGCAGATCCTTGCCGGATCTGTAAGTTACTGGTGGTTTATTACCGGTATGGGCGTAGTTTTTATTCAGCACTAATTTTCTCATGCAGATGTTCTTTTGTGCTGTCTTTTTCGAGCGCTTTTTGCCACCAGTGTCTGGCATTAGTTAAATCTCCCAGCTTCTCATATACATCACCCATGTGCTCGAGAACCACAGCACTTGCATCGCCCGTATCTATAGAAGCTTTAATGAATTCGCGTGCTTCATTATAATTGCCCATTTTGAAGTGAACCCAGCCTAAAGTATCTAAATAAGCAGCATTTTCTGGTTCGGCTTCTACGGCCCTTTGCGACATTTCCAGAGCTTCATCCAGCCGCTTGCTTTGCAGGCTAAGGAAATAGGCAAAGTTATTAAGTACAACATCATTATTTGGGTCTAGTCTAAGCGCCTGCTCGTACGATTCAAAGGCTTCCTCATAACGTTCATCGCCAGAATAAGCATCACCCAGAACTCCAAGTACCACTGCACGAAAGTCGCGTCCGGCTGGTACCGATCGGGCTCTTTCTAGTAGCGGAATAGCCTGTGCATTTTGCTTTAAGAGCAAATGAGCATTTGCTTTAAAAAACAATACGAAAGCATCGTCGGGAATAGCCTTATCTGCCAGCCGGGCTATTTCAATAGCTTCTTCGTAGCGTTCGTCTATAAGGAGAAGTTGTATGTGCTGTCTCCATGCGGGTTCATTCTCTGGCAACAGCTCATTGGTCTTCTTAAGGTTTTTAAGCAGGTTTTCGTTATCGCCTGTAAGGTTATAAAACTCTGCAGCTAGCGCATACACGTAACCAAAATCCGGTTGGGTCTCCATGAGTCTGTTTAGGAGGTTTTCGGTTGTTTCCTTTAAACCATCGCTATCTAAATTTCTTGAAAGCCGGCCCATCATATATTGGATAAGCTCTATTTTTGTGAAGCCGTCTACTTCTTCATTGCTGATAATTTGCTCCAAAAGAACTCCGGCTTCCTCCCAGCGCTCTTCTCTAATGTACAGGTCGGAAAGGGAAATTACGGTTTCTTCATCAGAAGCGTTTATGCTGTAGGCACGCTCAAGAATTTCTATTGCGCGGGAAATGTTGTTTTGCTCGATGTACATTTGCGCCAGAATTTGCATGGCTGCGGTATTATCTGCGTCTAACTCGAGCATGCCCTCGAGTTGTTCCATAGCGCTGTTCTGTTCGCCCATCATGGAATAATTTCTGTACTTTTGGTACAGAAGCTGCATATCCGGTCCGTTTCTGCTAATAATGCGATCATAGGTGGCGTTTGCTTGCTCGAGATTTCCCTCAAGAGAATGTATTCTGGCTATTGTATATAAAACCTGAATATCGCCGGGATGTCTGCTTATTACCTCTTCAAGCTGTTTAATACTTTCACCGCTTCGGCCCAGATTCTGGTAGACTTCTGCAAGTAATATTCTGTACCACTTATTTGTATCATCGAGACGAACAGCGTTTTCTGCGTAGTAAACTGCCTCGATATCGTTTTCTAAGGCCGTGAAAGCCTGTGCTATTGCGAAATCTACAGCAGGTCTTTCACCCAGTTTTTCGCGTGCTTCGAGCAGTAAGCGGGCAGCATCGGAGTAGTTTTCGAACTCCATTTCTGCTAACCCCTTAATATACAGTCTTCTGCCTTCGGAGGTTTGGTCTGTATCGGGATTCACCTGCGCGGGCTGGTCGGGCAGAGCCGGTGGTCGTTGCTGGGCATTGGTATCTACAGGATAAATGCCGAATAACAAAAATGCCGCAAACAGAAGAAGCATCGCGTATTTTTTCTTTAAGGTAAACAAGGTGTGAGATACAAACATGAGTTGCTGTAAAGAGTTAGTGGCAGAAATATAACTATCGGGTAGTTAATGCTTATTTGTTTCGCCCGTTGTCTGAACGTATTTCGGTTAAGATAAAACCACGTTGTTAACGGCTCTGACAATGTAGTGGTATATGAAACAGCGCAATAATTAGAGAGTCTTTTACAAAGTCATGTGAGAATATTAATCCAGATAACCATGGTATAAATTGTTTCAGAGCTGCTTACGCCAGGTCGAAATCCATTCGAAACCTTCTTCCATTCTGGAGCCATACCAGCTAAAATACTCGCCATTAACAAGCTCGATTTTTGCATTGGGCAAGATTTGTTTCATTTCGGATATATGCTTTTCGCTAAAGGGGTACGGCTCGCTGCTCAGCAGAACCAGCTCGGGATTTTTGGCCTGTAGTTGCTCCTTAGTAAACTCCGGGTATCTGGTTTCAGATTCAAAAACGTTCTTGATGCCGAATGTACGCATTACATCATGAATATACGTATCTGATCCGGAAGCCATCCAAGGTTTTTTCCATATGAGATATGCAGCCGCAGGTGCGTTCTGCGCGGGTTGTTCGGGTATGAGTTTTCGTATACGCGATGTTAACGCAGAAGCTTTTTTATGGGTTCCGGTTAGCTCTCCTATTTGCCCGATCTCGTGCAGCGCTTCTTCTACTGTGCTTATCTCTGAAACATAAATCCGGGCGAAGCCGGCTAAGGCATCCGCATCATACTTCCTGTTTTCCTCTTTGTTCAGGATGATGAGGTCCGGGGCCAGATTCCGTATTTTTTCGATATTCGGATTTTTTGTGCCGCCAACAATCGGTACTTCATCAATTTTGCCGGCCGGATATACACAAAATCGTGTTCTGCCGACAATTTGAGACTCAAGGCCAAGGTCGAACAGAAGTTCGGTGAGACTTGGAACGAGGCTTATTATTCTTTGCATGGGTAAGAGGTTTCTGAAAATTCATAAACGAAAAAATGGCAGTTTTTAAGCCAAAGACATTTTCCGACCAAAGGCTTACGGTATCTGCCCGAATTCTGGCGCTTTAACTGCGATATCTTCTGATGATAGCGACAGCCTGACTGGTATAGCCACCACCAAATAAATTGGCGTGAACCAGCAGCGGATAGAGCTGGCAAAGCGGTTCGCGTTCTTTGTAGCCATCAGCCAGCGGCATGCACTCGGAATAAGCATCATAAAAATAGCTGCCGAAGCCACCAAAGAGTTTGGTAAAGGCTATTTCCATTTCACGATGACCATAATACACGGCAGGGTCTATAAGTGCAGTTTCGCCACATTTGGTTTTCAAGAAATTTCCGCTCCAAAGGTCTCCATGCAGTAAAGATGGCTTCTCATCAGGAAATAACTGCCCGGCAAGCTGCTCAAGTTTAGCGGCTTCATTCAGAATAGAAGAATCAAAAACGCTATGTTTAATTCCAGTTTCAAGCTGTGGCTTAATGCGGTTTTCCCAGAAAAATACCGGCCAGTTTTTTTCAGGTTTATTACACTGAGGCAAGCGACCGATATAGTTAGAGTGCTCCAGGCCAAAATGGGTCGAGAAACAGTTGTGAAGATTAGCCAGACTTTGCCCGAAATGAGCATCAGACTTCCGAATATCAGATAGATTTTGCGCTTCGGGCAAGTATTCCATCACTAACCAGCTAAAGGCTTCGCTGCGTCCGCTGCCAAAAACTTCTGGAATAATAAAATCTGTGCCAGCACCGCGCAAAATCTCAAGCCCTTTAGCTTCTTTTTCGAACATATCGCTAAGGTCGGGTGAATTCCACTTAATAACCAACATCCGGGACGCACATTCAATAACCCCGACTTTATTTATAGAACCACCGCCAAGTGTTTTAATGAATTTGGGTTTGGCAGACAGCGATAACTGATGCTGAATTTCAAGCAATAAAGCCGCAGGAATCATAATTTTGCAAACGGTTTGAGTGCATTCAGCAGTTCGCGGCAACTGCGGTCGATAATACCAAATACTTGTTCAAAACCCTGAATACCGCCATAGTAGGGGTCTGGTACTTGGCCATCTTCTGGTTCGGTATCAAAATCGCGGAGCAAAAATATTTTACTTTTTACAGAGTCTGTACCAGGCGATCTGTCCAGCATGTCTTCCTGGACAGAATGATCCATGGTAATAAGCATATCATAATGGGTGTAGTCGGGGTTTCTAACGGGTCGTGATCTGGATAAAAGCTGTACGCCGTGCTTTTCGGCGATTTGTCTGCTTTTGCTATTAGCTGGTTGCCCCTCATGAAACGCTGATGTACCGGCAGAGTCTATTTCGAACAGCTCGCCCAGTCCTTCATCTTTAACAAGCTGTTGGAAAATGCCCTCTGCAGTTGGGCTTCTGCAAATATTTCCAAGGCAGATAAACAAAACTTTGTATGGATTCTCGGAAGAGAAGGGTCGGAATAATTCAGAGTGTGATTTCATATAAGTGATAAACAGTTTAATATGGATTTAATTTTCGGGAAACTCCATACTTCTCAGTAAATCTTCAACCGATGTGCCCATCAGCGAAATTTCATCTCTTGCAGCATCTGCAAGGGCACTTTCCGGATATCGCTCAATAAGGCTTTCATAAGCCCTGATGGCTCTGGATTCATCGTCCAGAAAATAATTATAGGTATAACCAGCCAGGAAAAGTGATCGCTCTGCCTGTATGGTTCCCGGCCAGGTTTGAGCGATTTTGTTGAAAAGAAATATAGCGTTGGTATAGCTATCCAAAACATCGGCCTGGATATTAGCTGCTTTAAAAAGCATTTCGGCAGCTTGCGGGTGTTCGGGATAGCGGGTTGCAAAAATCCGGTATTCTTCTGCCAAAAAACGTCCCCGAGGTTTAAATTCGGGCGAAGCAGAGCGGTCGTCCATCATCGAAAAGAAAGCCTCTTCATGCTCAGTAATTCGCTCGAAGTGCTCAGTCATTTCTATATCTGAGTTTACGTTTTGCTTCTCCGTATCTGAATTGGCGCAGCCGTAGAGGAACAAAACAATTAAAATGCCGGTAACGACAAAAAAGAGAGGAGGTTTAATCATATGGTAATGATAGTTTAATTAAGCGTCGAAAAAATGAATTCACAGTAGAGCAATCGAAAGCATAGGTACCGAAGCAAAAAAAAGTAGTAGTATAGAATAGTTTTGCAAAACCGTTCTTTGCTCTTCTTTTTGCTTTTTTTAAAATTATTTCTTCGAAAAGATAGCCTATAATCCAGTTTTATTTTAGCTCCTGCGTCGAATACCTACAAAATAGAAGGTTTTTCAAAGCCTTGCATACAATCAACTTTGCAGGTTTTTCAACATCTTCTAAAACCATTTAGGTATTAAAACCACGGATGAGGAACAGATGATATAAAATAGAAAATTATAGTAAACGAAAAGCCTGTATGCTCTCGCGTTAGGGCGTCTGGAAATTAAAAAGCAAAGAATGAGTGTTATAGAGCCGCAAATGTGTTTATGGATAATTATCCCTGAAAGTTGAAGCAAGGTCAAAGCTTAAAACTGGTTATATTTAATAGTAGATTGAAACCAAATGGCAAGGCTTGCAGGAGAATTTGCGGTATTTGTAATGAGGAAGTTATCTGAAATACCAAACAATTAGGAAACCTTTGTTTGTCTAAGTCATTTATAAAATTAACTTGAAAGATTTCTGAACTTGTTTTGGCTATACCCGTGCAGAAATCTGCTAAGCAGAATTAGTAAAATTCGTATATTTGCTCCCTTAATTAAAATATATAGTAATAGATTGTACAACACCCATGGGTGATAAATTCAAAGAGATCAAAAACGTAGACTTTCCAAAAATCGAGCTTGAGATTCTTGATTTCTGGAAAAAAAACAAAATTTTTGAAAAAAGTGTAAGCACCCGTGAAGACGGTATACCCTTCACGTTCTATGAAGGTCCGCCAACGGCTAATGGTAAGCCTGGTATACACCACGTACTTGCCAGAACGGTTAAAGATATGTTTTGCCGTTATAAAACTATTAAAGGCTATCGTGTAAATCGTAAAGCGGGCTGGGACACCCATGGTTTGCCCGTAGAAATCGAAGTAGAAAAACAGCTGGGTCTAAAGGGCAGGGCTCAGGTTGAAGAGTATGGCATAGATAAATATAATCAGCTTTGTAAAGAGAGCGTACTTAAATACAAAGATTTATGGGACGATCTAACCACAAGAATGGGATACTGGGTCGATTTAAAGGATCCATACATAACCTTTGAGAATAATTATATAGAGTCTGTTTGGTGGGCTCTTAAGCAGCTTTATGATAAAGATCTGCTGTATAAAGGGTATAAAATACAGTGGTATTCTCCGGGCAGCGGTACAGTACTCAGCTCTCATGAAGTAAGCCTTGGTTACGAAGAAGTACAGGATCCTTCGGTATATATTAAGTTCCGGCTCGATGAAGCCGAAGATACGTATTTCCTGGCCTGGACTACCACGCCCTGGACGCTCATCTCGAATATGCTACTGGCAGTAAATCCCAAGCTTACATATGTGCTTATTCGTGTTAAAAACGAAGAAAGTAAGGCAGATGAGCATCTGATTCTCGTAAAAAATCGTCTTGAAGTGATTAGCGGGGAGTATGAGGTTCTTAAGGAAATGCAGGGCGAAGAGTTGCTGGGTAAAACTTATAAGCCGGTATTCGATTATGCGCTAAACGAGTATGGGAAAGATAAAGCATGGCGGGTAGTTTCTGCAGATTTTGTAACAACCGAAGATGGAACGGGTGTGGTGCACTTGGCTCCGGCTTTTGGCGCAGACGACTATGATGTATGCAAGAAAGAAGGTGTGCCATTGTTTAACCCGGTAACCAAAGATGGTACTTTCGAAGATTATATAGAAGAGTATAGCGGCCTGTGGTTTAAGGATGCAGATAAACCCATCTCGCGAAACCTGAGAGAGCGTGGATTGCTATATAAGCATGAAACCTATTTGCATAACTATCCCCACGACTGGCGCAAAGGTACTCCTTTGATGTCTTACCCGGTAGAGTCTTGGTTTATACGGACCACTAAGTTCAAAGACCGGATGATAGAGCTCAATAAAACAATTAACTGGAAACCGGAAAGCACTGGAACCGGACGGTTCGGAACATGGCTCGAAAATAACATAGACTGGGCTATCTCGAGGCAGCGTTATTGGGGAACACCCCTGCCGGTTTGGGTAAATGACAAAAATCCGTCTGATATAGTTTTTGTAGGCTCTGTACAGGAGTTGCGTGAGAAAGCAGGCATTTCAAAAGAAGAGGAATTGGATTTACACCGCCCGCACATCGATTCGATAAGCTGGAAGGCATCAGATGGTGGTACCTACAGAAGGGTAACCGATTTGGTAGATGTTTGGCTCGATTCCGGAGCAATGCCGTTCTGCCAGTGGCACTATCCCTTTGAGAATAACCATAAGTTTAAAGAAAATTTTCCTGCAGATTTTATTGCCGAAGGAGTAGACCAGACCAGAGGTTGGTTCTACACACTGCATGCACTTTCTACCATGCTTTTCGACAAACCAGCTTACATGAACGTAATATCTAACGGTCTTGTGCTGGATGCGAAGGGTGACAAAATGAGCAAGAGCAAAGGAAATACAGTAGATCCATTTGAGGTAATACGGGTACATGGAGCAGATACCGTTCGCTGGTATATGATGAGCAATACATCACCCTGGGAAAACCTTAAATTTAGTGAAGACGGTCTCAAAGAAACACAGAGAAAGTTCTTTAATACCATAATGAATACCTACTCGTTTCTGGCAATGTATGCCAATATAGACGGTTGGAAATTCGCCGGTACCCGAATTCCCGTAGCAGAGCGCTCTGAAATGGATAGATGGATCATTTCCAGAATGTTTACTACAATTAAGGAGGTCGACGGGTATTTAGAAAGCTACGAGCCCACAAAAGCAGCCCGGGAAATTGAAGAATTTGTTGAAGACCTTAGCAACTGGTATATACGAAGAAACAGACGACGGTTCTGGAAATCTGGCAAGTCGCTTGATAAGACCTCTGCCTACCAAACGCTCTTCGAATGCTTGTTTAACCTTTCTAAGTTAATGAGCCCAATGGCGCCATTTTTTAGCGATTGGCTTTACCGCGAACTCAACGAAGTGGTGAAGATAGATGAGAAGTCGGTGCATTTATCCTTTTACCCCACGGTAGAAGAAACTTCTATAGACAAAGCCCTTGAATATCGTATGGGACAGGCTCGTATAATAAGTTCTACTGTACTGCGTATACGAAACAAAATCGGTATTAATGTGAGGCAACCCCTTGCAAAAATAATTTTGCCAATTCATAGCGACGAACATCGCGCAGCTGTAGAAAGAGTTAAAGGAATTATACTTGATGAAGTGAACGTTAAGAACCTCGAATATGCCGAAGACGACTCAGGTATTGTGCATAAAAGCGCAAAACCAAACTTTCCGGTACTTGGTAGCAGGTTAGGAAAAAAGATGAAAGCAGCAGCAGCTTGTATTTCATCACTCAGTAACGAACAGATTAACACTTTTGAGCGTAGCGGAAGTATTTCGTTGGATGTGGACGGAGAAGCATTTAACTTTCAGAAAAATGATATTATCATCGTTCGCGACGGGCTTAAAGGTTGGGAAGTAGAAACCGAAGATGGAATTACGGTTGCCGCAGATACAAACCTTACTCCAGACTTAATTCAGGAAGGTTTAGCGCGCGAAATTATTAATCGTGTGCAAAATATGCGGAAAGAAGCTGATTTCGACGTTACGGATCGTATCAGACTTGTAATTACCGGTGATGATGAGGTCGAACTAGCTGTAAAAGCATTAGCCTCCTACATTATGCAGGAAACACTTAGTGAACAGATTTTCCACGAAGCCCAGGGCGAAGACGATTACGTTAAGGAATGGGATATAGATGGAAAACAGGTAGAAATTGCAGTAAAACGTAAACCTAATTGACTATTACATTAACAAGGTGCAACTATGGCAAATGATGTAGAAAACAGAGTATCCCCATACTCCGACGAAGAGCTCGCTTATTTCCGTGATATTATTATTAAAAAAAGAGACGAAGCAGAGCAAGATCTTGAGATGTTACAGAATGCATTACGCGACAGCACAGAGAATGCTTCTGATGAATCGGCCTATTCTTTTCATATGGCTGATGCAGGAACCGACGCGCAGGAGCGTGAAAAAACTTACATGCTATTTAACAGAACAAAGAAGTTTATTCGTTATCTGGATGATGCCCTGGTTCGCGTAGATAATAAAACCTATGGTGTTTGTAAAGTTACCGGCAAGAAAATTTCTAAAGGAAGACTCGAAGCCGTACCACATACCCAAATCAGCATCGAAGCTAAACTTAAGCAAAAGTAATTGTCCATTATTTTAGATACCGATACTAAATTAGAGTGACCGACTCAGCTAAAAAAATAACCTGGTTTTCAGTTGTCGCAGTTATTGTGGTAATACTGGACCAATGGTCCAAAAACCTCGTTCGAACAAACCCCGATCTTCATTATACAATATTGATAGACGGGGTTTTAGCTTTTAATCTTACCTCGAACCCCGGCATGGCAATGGGAATTACCTGGGCCCCTACCTGGGTAATAAGTCTGGTAGCTATATTTGCGACTATTGGTATTAGCTGGTATGCTTTTAGTCTAATTAAACAGGCTAATATTGCCTTTATGGCACTAATAGGGCTTATTATAGGCGGTGCACTGGGTAATATTATGGATAGGCTGTATATGGGATACGTGGGCGGCTACGGAGGCTTACTCGAAGGTCATGTGGTAGATTTTATCCATTTTACATGGGTCTGGCCAGAATGGATGCCTTTAGTTGGTGGTTCACCCTCTTTCCCATACATTTTTAATGTGGCAGATATTGCTATTTCCGTCGCAGTTATTAGCATGATTCTATTTATGAAATGGGTTTTACCTGAGGAACCACCCAAGAACAATAGTACAGCTAATAAAAATACAAAGGGAATAGACCAGAACGATGATTTAGATACCAGTGAGGTTGCAGCGGCTATTGTAGAACAAATAGATGAAGCTACCGCAGAAACTGAAAGACTTAAAAAACTGGAAAGAAGTAAGACTTCTCACCAAAAATGATGCATTTTTTTTAGTTTAGTTTAGTTTAGTTTAGTTTAGTTTAGTTTAGTTTAGTTTAGTTTTGTCTGGTCTGGTATAATTTTTCACAGCTCAATGTAAACCAAACCCAGAATGGCTGTACCACTCGATATTTATACCCGAAAACTCATTGCAGCAAGCAAATTAAGCGAGTATCAGCTTAGTGATGACCAGGCTGATACTTTTCGCGGGCAAAAAAATCTTCTAAGCTCAGCAGGTAAAAATCCTGTTTGCGGAGACAAAATAGAGTGGTTTATATCTTTGCACGAAGATGAAGAAACGATAAAATCGGTGCACTGCTATGCAGAGGGCTGTATCATGCTAAAATCATCCGCGAATTTGCTGGCAAATCTGGCTACAGGTAAAACAGCAGGGCAAATAAAAGATTTCTACTCTTTACTGAAAGCACATTTAAACGATAAGGAGCAGCCTTTACCAAAAGAGCAGGAAGTAGAGCGCAATCCTTGGCTTTCCCTTATACATATCCGTAATTATCCCGCGAGACAGAAGTGTATTACCCTGCCATGGAATACGCTTATCGAGGCCTTATCGTGATGCAAGCTTTTGCAGCCAAACATTTTCCGGTTTAATCGCTAAGCAGAAATCGCACAAATCAGATAATTTTACCAAAGCCTTCCCTTATTGGCTTTTACAATGGTTTAATTAAAATTGGTTGAAACTATTTCTATCGGTTTACCAACTAAAGCCGAAAGAAGCTCACTTTTTCGGTCAGCCCCCCATATTTCCAGCTCCGGATCTGCTATGGTTGTTATTTGAATAGTTACTTTAGCGTCTATTTTCGTGTTGAAATAAATAACGTTTTGATAGTGGCTTCTGTCCAAACCGTCTGCTACGCGTAAAAAGCCTGCAATAGCCGAAATTCTTCTTTTCTGGTCTTCACTTAAGGTCTGGAATAACTCATGACTCTTTTTGGGTACAGATCTGCGGTGATACCGCGCCACATGGGCAATTATTTCGATCTCTTCCTGCGTAAACCCCTTAAGGTTAGAGTTCGTAATTATATACAAAGAGTGTTTATGATGTTTTCTCTGCGATATAAAATATCCTATATCATGTAATAGGCTTGAATACCCAAGTAGTTCACGATCTTTTATATCCAGATTATGTAAAGACTGTAAATCGTCGAATAGCTTCAGGGCCAGGGTTTGTACATGCTCGGAGTGTTTTTGATGCCATTGATATTTATTTAAAAGCTCATGTACCGACCGCTTTCTGGTATCGGGGTATTCATCCAGCATTTTAAGGGCTTTCAGCTCATTTTTTATGTACTCAATTATAATCCCTTCCCGCATAGCCTGTACAGAAGTTTTAACTCTTTTTATATCAAACTTTTCGAGTATAAATTTCACTAGAACGAGACCGGGCAAGATGAAGTCCACCCTTTTTTCATCAAGGCCGGGTGTTTTAAGGCGCTGCTTTCGGTTTAGCTTCATGAAAGATTTAAAAAGCTGCATGAAATCTTCGTAGCTGTACTCAAACTCGTTAAGAGTAAGGTTAATGCTAAGGCCTTTTTGATTCGCAATCATGCTGGCGATATTCTGCATCGTGCCAGACGAGCCAATCAGAATATTTGGCTTGAAGGTTTTTACGGGACCATTAAGCATATTCAGCTCTTTTTTATAATGCTTTGTTAGAGCCGAAATTTCTGAAGTTTTGATGGGATCATTTTTTACAAAGTCTGCATTCATTCTGGAAACACCAATTTTCCGGCTAACCATATACTTAATATCGGTCTTATTCAGAATTACAAACTCGGTGCTGCCACCACCAATATCCATCACTATTGCTGGCTTTTCATCTAAAGCCATACCGTGCATAACAGCGTGGCCAATTAATTCTGCTTCCTTATATCCCGGAATCGGGCGTATCTTGATAGCCAGTTCATCAATGATGAGCTGTACAAAATCCCCGCCATTTGGTGCTTCACGAATAGCTGAGGTGGCGCATGCGATAATGCGTTCGCATACTCTGTGATCGCACAACCTCTTTATTTTGCGAAGTGCCTCCAGCCCGAGATTCATTTCTTCGGTTGTCATGCGCTTTCCCACACCATTTCTACCCAATCCTACCATTTCTTTAAGTGAATCAACAACGGCATAGGTACCATCGGCTTGTATATCTACAATTACAGCATGAAAAGAGTTGGTGCCAAGATCTATAGCAGCGATTCGTTGGTAAGACATTTGGATGTAAGATTTTTAAGAGTTTTGTATATACCGGATTTTGTACCTGGCCGGTTAACGATCATCAATTATGGGTTTCTGATTATGTCTATGTTAAAGCAATCAGATGCCGTGCTTTTGACCAGTTAAAGTTTTAATTGTTTTAGTCCGCGTCAAGAAAGCAATATAAAATACTGTAGCAGTAGGATTTTTACTTTACAGCAAAGCCGTGCTGAGAAAGTTAAGAGTTTAACAAAGCTTAAATAATTGATACACAAACCGATAGTTGTAGTGCTCTTCAAAAGCAAATTTCTATAGTCCTCGGCCAAAAAGTTTACTGAGCCTGTAAGACCAAAATTAGCATGGTTTAAAAAATAGCCTTCTCTATTCTTCCGGAAACTCACTTCTTCCAAGTGCAAAAGAAAGTTTAGGATTCCGTTTTAACTTAATACTTAGTAGAAGCGTTCTAGTTTAGGTTTTATTAACATAATGGTGCATTCAAAATAACAAAATCTTTTACTTTAGCGAACTTCATACAGGTCTTATATTTGTGCACATTAGTACAGCCTTTGAACTTTTTTGTAAAGAAGGCCGTTTTTATAAGGAGTTCAATTGCGCGGGTTTATTTTAATGGGGCATAATGTGATGAGGTATTTAGGGAAATGAGTCAAAAGTTTCTCGAGTATTTAAACATTTGAGCCAGCACTTAAAAGTCAAATTTGAACCACGAGGATACGAAGACTCGAAGTTTCACGAAGGTAAGCAACTGTTTTTACGATACGAGATTTTACGCTTGAAGACACAAATTTTGAATTAGAGATTAATCGGAGTAGCCTCTATATTTTAAAACCCTGATTCCGCAATTAGCTTTAGGTCAGAATGGCGGTTATCTTAATACAAATACATGAAGCTCTTGCAGTTATGAATTCATAAACTTGCAGATCATTTCTTGGAAGGCTTTTAATACTTTCAGTCAAAAAAGTGCTACTGAACTATATCAGCTGTGTGTTATACAATATAGCAATCAATACAAATACCACTCCGATTTAGAGTCTCTACAAGTGTACTGAATATTATTCCATTTTATAAAATTCTCTAATAGAAAGCTGCAAAAGCAATTTTTTGGGTCATATTCAGCGACAGGGTACTTTATATCGGGATTAAGTCTATTTACTTAAGTATTAAATTTACAAATATACAGACAATTTAAGTAAGTCATTGATCTGTATTGGTCTTTTCAAAATATTCTAATAGCAGGATAAAGCACAGGCAGAGGTGAAATTGACAATCATCTACTCATCAAAACAATTGCAGGCAACTTAGATGCCCGCTATTTCCAATTTTAAACAAAACTTCCCGATATGAATGTTAATCCAGAACTGATTGATAATATTTCCATAAGACCCCTTAAAGCCGAAGATTATCCGGCTTTGCTAAAATTGCAGCACACCTGTTTTAAAGACATGGAGCCTACGACCAAGGCGCAATTTGATAGTCAGCTATTTCAGTTTCAGGAAGGGCAGATTGGTGTTTTTGTGAATGATGAATTGGTCGGTGCCTCAAGTGCGCTGGTTTTGGATCTGGATGAGTATTCTATAAACCATACCTGGAATGAAATCGCCGACGACGGCTATATCCGGAATCATGATGATGAAGGGGATACACTTTATGGCATCGAGGTGATGGTAGGTCCTGAATACCGAGGTATGAAAATTGGCCGCAGGCTCTATGAAGCACGAAAACTGCTTTGCCGTAAGCTTAACCTGAAACGGATTTTAGTGGGCGGCAGACTCCCTAATTATCACAAGTTTGAAAATGATCTGAAGGTTTCGGAATACGTAAATGCAGTTATGGATAAGAAGCTGGAAGATCCGGTATTAACATTTCAGCTTAAAAATGGTTTTACCGTTAAGAGAATCATCAAAAATTACCTGCCAGATGATGATGAGTCGTGCCATTATGCTACATTAATGGAATGGGTAAATCTTGAGTACCAGCATACCGCGCCAAAGCTAAAGGTGTCTTCTTCTCCGGCACGAATTTGCTGTGTTCAGTACAAGATGAGAAAAATCAACAGCTTCGATGAGTTTGCACAGCAAATAGAATATTTTGTGGACGTGGCATCGGAGTACAAAGCCGATTTTGTGCTGTTTCCCGAATTGTTAACCACACAGCTGTTGAGCTTTGTAGGCGAGAAGCGTCCTGGCGCCGCAGCAAGAGAACTATCTAAATTTACCGATCAGTACATAGAGTTCTTTAATGAAATGGCCATACGCTATAATGTGAACATTATTGGCGGCTCTCATTTTACGCTCGAAAGCGACAGAGTGTATAACGTTTCGTACTTATTTCACCGCGATGGGAAAATTGACTCTCAGTATAAAATTCACGTTACTCCCTCAGAAAGGCAATGGTGGGGCGTGCAACCTGGTTCCGAGCCAAAGGTTTTTGATACAGACAGAGGTAGGGTTGCAATAAATATTTGCTATGATGTAGAATTTCCGGAACTGGCCAGATATGCGGTTGATCATGGTGCGCAGATTCTTTTTGTGCCTTATTGTACCGATGAGCGCCACGGTTTTACCCGGGTGCGTATTACGGCTCAGGCCCGCGCCATCGAAAATCAGATTTATGTGGCTATCGCGGGTACTGTAGGCAATATTCCGTCTGTGCCGAACATGGATATACAGTATGCGCAGTCGGCTATTTTTACGCCATCCGATTTTCCGTTTTCCAGAGATGGAATTGTTGCCATTTCTGAAGAAAACACCGAAATGGTGGTTATTGCAGATGTAGATCTTGAGGTGCTTCGCCGCACTCGCTATAACGGAACTGTTACTCCGCTTAAAGACAGAAGGAAAGATCTTTATACCTTGAAATTTAACCACATAAGCAACGATAAGGTGATATTGCAAATGAAAGAGAAAGACTTGACCGAGCCCGAAGAAATGGATTAGGGCAACAGCCAGAATTTATTCTCTACAATTTTGACTGCCGGTCTTGAAGCATAAAGAATCTTAGCGACAATGATAGAGTAGTCATAACGGAAATACACAATCAAACCGCAATTTTTCCTGATGATTCACCAATGGGAACGTCTGTTTTTGCAGATAGTGGAGTATTGTGCACTTTCGTATTTTTTGAGGCCGCATTAACAATAAGCCGTGAGAAAAATTGAATCATTTCGCCATAATTGCTGATTGAAAGACGCTCATTGGTGCCGTGTACACGGTCGAGATCACTCTGCTCTGCCCGTAGTGGCGAAAAACGATAAATTTCATCCGCAATTTGGGTGTAATGCCTTGCATCAGTTGCGCCAATCATCAGCGATGGGGCTACAGCAACTTCCGGAAAAATCTGTTTTATAGATTTAGAAAGAACCATGAAAGCACGGGAATCTATAGATGAGACCCGCGATGGCTCTATGTAACCAAATTTCTTCTCAATTTTGATATTGGGGTCATTAATAACTTTTTGCACGTGGGCTATAACCGCATCTATGCTATCGTTTGGGTGTACTCTAAAGTTTACAACAGCTCTTGCCAGCGTTGGAATGAGGTTTTCTTTTACACCAGATTCGAAAATTGTTGTAGCTGTTGTTGTGCGCAAAGCAGCATCAGTGGCCGGAATGGTTGTTAGAAAACGTTTTAATACGCCTTTAAACATCCATAAATTGGCAAAAACGAATCGGAATGGAGCGGGCATGGTTTTAGAAAGTGCCACAAATGTGGAGCGTACCAGACCATCGAAGCGGGCCGGCATTGGGTTTTCCTCAAGCCGGTGCAGTGCGTCACCAAGCTGTGCGATAGCGGTTTTGCCCTGCGGAACCGACGAATGCCCACCCTCAGATTCTATGGAGAGTTCAAGGCTCAGGTAGCCTTTCTCGGCTACAGCCACCAGCGCAACCGGGCTGTCTATACCTGGTATAAGCTCGGCTACAACAGGGAGGCCTTCATCCAGTAAAAACTCCATCTTAATGCCCCGTTCTTCCAAAACCCGCCCAATTTCGCTGGCACCGAATTCTCCATCAATTTCCTCATCGTGGCCAAAACCCAGGTAAATGGTTCGTTCGGGTTTGAAATTCTGGTTAAGTAGTGCTTCTGTAGCTTCAAGAATAGCCATTACGCCAGATTGTACATCCATAGTGCCGCGGCCATAAATGTGCTCGTCGGTAACTTTCCCTTCAAACGGGGGATGATCCCAATCTTCTTCGGTTCCCGGTTCCACAGGAACTACATCTAAATGGCAGGTTAGCATAATGGGTTTAAGTGCGGGGTTAGAACCTTCCCAGGTGTAAAGCAGGCTATAGTGGTTTATAACCTCTTTTTTAAGATGAGTATGCACTTTGGGATAGCTTTGCTCAATAAAACGGTGCATTTTTTTAAACTCGTCCCCGTCTATATCCTGTACGTCTTGTTTGGAAATAGTTTTGAAGGTAATAGCTTTACTGAGCCGTTTAACAGCCTCATGTAACTCTACGGGCACAGGTTCTGCCGGAACCGATATGCGTTCTGCTCTCGACAGAAGTAGCGTTCTTCCGGCTATAAAAGCAACAAATAAAAAAAGTGCGGCAAAAAAAGAATAAAGCATTAATATCTGGACTGATTTAAACGGAGGTCTTTGACCGAATGTAGTAAAATATATAAATATTGGCTGTTTGTCAGCCAGTTGAGGTTTTTGTTGTTTGTTATATTATAAGAAGGCTTTGCAAATTTGTTTATATGCCTGTCTTCTGGCTTGGATCAAAAATTAAATCCTCGAATAGACAGGCTATTATGCGGTTTTATTTTGCTTCTGTGTAGAGTAAGGCCTGATCTCCTGCTTTTTAAAGCCTTTGTTAATAATGCTTTACAGGTGCCCAGGAAAGTCAGAAATTTGCGGTGTAGAAATATCAGCAATTAGTGTTGCTGCTGTTGGGGTGCAATTCAGCCCGTATTTTCGGGCGTAAATCCGTATCTTAGGCATCTTTTTTGTACAGTTAGGCAAAAATATTCTCTCCCTAAGTTATGTGACTTTGCAAAATAAATTAAGAATACCTGAGAAGTGAAAATGAGCCGGCGTATTTCGCATTAACGACTCAAAACAAGCAGAAAACCAGCTTCAAAGTTCATTATGTGCTTCAGTAACTGCGCTAATAATGAAGACAGCCTGAAATAAACTTTTAGAATGATTTACATCGTCCTGTACCAAGGGACAAAAACTAAAATATAGATATGAGCGAGTATAAACCATCGGATATTGAATATAAGTGGCAACAATATTGGGACAAACATAAAACTTTTAAAACAGACGACAGCGACCGAAGTAAGCCCAAGTATTACGTGCTCGATATGTTTCCGTACCCCAGTGGGGCAGGCTTACATGTTGGCCACCCCGAAGGATACACTGCTACAGATATAATTGCACGCTATAAGCGGATGAAAGGATTTAATGTGCTTCATCCTATGGGGTGGGATGCATTTGGGCTACCGGCCGAACAATATGCGGTAAAAACCGGAACCCACCCGCGCACGACCACAGAAAACAATATTGATGGTTTCAGGAGACAGCTAAAATCTCTTGGTTTTGCCTACGATTGGGATCGGGAGATTAATACTACTTCGCCCGATTATTTTAAATGGACGCAATGGATTTTCTTGCAGCTTTATAATAAGGGGCTTGCGTATCAGGCCGATGTTGCCGTAAACTGGTGCCCCGAATTGGGCACGGTACTCGCAAATGAAGAAGTGATAGACGGCAAAAGCGAAGTGGGCGGTTTTCCAGTTATTAGACGCCCGATGAGGCAGTGGATGCTCAAAATTACGGCCTACGCAGAGCGCTTGCTCGAAGATCTTGAAGAACTGGAGTGGCCCGAATCTATCAAGGAAATGCAGCGTAACTGGATCGGGAAATCCACGGGCGCTACCATCCACTTCGATCTTGAGAATAAAAAAGATCAGATTTCGGTTTTCACAACACGCCCCGATACGCTTTTCGGCGCAACCTATATGGTTCTTGCTCCAGAGCATCCGCTGGTAGAGAAAATTACGGTGCCTGCACAGCAAACTGTGGTTAGCGCTTATGTAGAAACAGCCAAGAAGAAATCTGATCTCGACCGTACAGATCTCAATAAGCATAAAACGGGCGTTTTTACGGGCTCTTACGCCATCAACCCGGCAAACGGAGCAAGAATACCGGTTTGGATTGCAGATTATGTGCTAATAAGCTACGGAAGCGGCGCAATTATGGCTGTTCCGGGTCACGACGAGCGCGACTGGGAATTCGCACGTGCATTTGATTTGCCCATTCAGGAGGTGGTTTCGGGTGGCAACGTAGAAAAGGCCGCGTACACAGATACCGATTCTGCCGATGCTAAGCTGGTAAACTCTTCCGGAGAGGGAGTAAGTCTCGACGGACTTGGCGTAACAGACGCTAAAGCACGGATGATAGAGTGGCTGGAATCTTCCGGAAAGGGAGAGGCTACCGTAACCTATAAGCTCAGAGATTGGCTTTTTTCCAGACAGCGCTACTGGGGCGAACCATTCCCGATTATTTATGTAGACGGTAAACCAAAGCCTCTGCCCGCTACAGAACTGCCGTTGCTATTGCCGGAAGTAGAGAGCTATCAGCCAAGCGGAACCGGGGAATCGCCGCTGGCAACGATTAAAGAATGGGTTGAAACCACAGATCCTGAAACGGGTGAACCGGCAAGACGGGAAACCAACACCATGCCGCAATGGGCGGGTTCATGCTGGTATTATCTTCGCTATATCGATCCGGATTATGAACATGGGCCGGTTTCTAAAGATAAAGAAGCGTATTGGATGCCGGTAGATTTGTATGTAGGTGGCGCGGAACATGCGGTGCTTCATTTGCTTTATGCGCGTTTTTGGCATAAAGTTCTGTATGATATCGGAGTAGTTTCTACCAAAGAGCCGTTCCGGCAGCTTGTAAATCAAGGGATGATTCTTGGTGAAACTGAGTATACCATGTACAAAACAGACGATAATCAGTTTCTGGATGCAGCCGGAGTTGACGCATGGGAGGGACCGCTTACCCGAATTAAGCTAAAGCCGGAGCACCTTGTGAAAAAGCAGGATGTATTCGAGCTGAATCCGGAGGAGCTGAAAAAACCGGTAACCCTAATACATCCGGATGGAAGCCGGGAGGAATCTTCTGAGTTTCTTAAGGTCTTTGCCGGAAAGCCGCTGCCTTATATCGAGGCCCGCTCGTTTAAAATGTCGAAGTCTCGCGGCAATGTGATTAATCCCGACGATGTTGTGAAAGCTTACGGCGCCGACGCACTTCGGCTTTATGAAATGTTTATGGGTCCGCTCGAGCAGGTTAAGCCGTGGAGTATGAGCGGTGTGGAAGGCGTTTATCGTTTTCTGAAGCGGGTTTGGAGACTATTCATTCAGGAAAAAAACGATGATCTTAACCCGCTGATTGGAAATCATGAAGCAGAAACCGCACAGCTGAAGGCGCTTCATGAGGCCATTAAAAAAGTTACAGAAGATATAGAGTCGTTTAAGTTTAATACCGCTATTTCGGCGCTTATGATTTTTGTTAACGATGCGTATAAGTGGGAAAAGCTGCCAAAATCGGTGCTAAAAGACTTTTTGAAGCTGCTTAGCCCGTTTGCACCGCACTTATGCGAAGAACTCTGGAGTCGCCTTGGTAACGAAGGTTCGGTGGCTCACCACGAATGGCCGTTATTCGATCCAGGCAGACTCATTGATGAAACCAAAACCTATGCCGTGCAGGTTAATGGTAAGGTAAGGGGCGAAGTTACCGTTGCTGCCGGCGATGCCGAAAATAAAGAGATTGTGCTCGGCAGTGCAAAAGCAGAGCCGTCGGTAAAACGCTACCTCGATGAAGGACAGCTCGTGAAGGAGATTTTTGTGCCCAATCGTATCGTGAATTTTGTGGTGAAACCAGGCAAGTAACCGAAAGTTTCGTGACTGAACTTTTCTTCCTTCTGCAGAAAAAGTCTTCTATAAACAGAAAAACCCCGCCTGAGCAAGGCGGGGTTTTTCTGTTTTATCGATTTTGTATTCCCATTCCGAAGCTGAAAAATAAATAGGTAGCTTTGGCAGGTGCCACAAAAGAAAAATTATTTTACCAACATCATCTTATTGGTGAAAGACTCGCCGTTTGGTAGTTGCAATCTGTACAGGTAAATACCGGATGAAAGCGTAGAACCATCGAAAGAAACGGTATGTGTTCCAGTATTATGCGCCTGATTATCCAGCAGAGTAGCTACTCTGCGGCCCATCACATCATAAACGGTAAGGGTAACATTCTGCGCCTCAGTAAGGCTGAATTGAATGTTCGTTATCGGATTAAACGGGTTCGGATAGTTTTGATCCAGGCCGGTAGCTGTTGGAAGCTCCGAACCGGGATTGTCGCCCGCAGAAGTAGATGGTCTAAGCTCAAACCGTGTCCATACAGGATAATGGTCGGATGTGGTATTCAGGTAGTTGGGAATGTACGCATTGGTGTTTTCAACCCGCTGTGCACCGTCTATATGGTCATCAATTAGCTCACCCGCAATTACGATATGATCGATCATGGAGGAGCTTCTGAAAGAAGTGGCGCCCTGCTCTTCCAAAGACAGCGTAACCGGGAAATAGTTCGGATCTTCAACGAAATTGGCATAAGGCGAAACTGCGTTATTCCAGGTAGATGAAATAAGCTGGTCGTTAAAATCGCCGAAGAAAATAATGTTATCTCCAGAGCGGAATGTATCCAGATAGTTCTTCATTTGGTTGGATGCATTCACCCTTCTTTGATACGATTGCGGGTCTCCAAATGCTTTCGCGTGGATTCCATAAGCGTGAACTTCTTTGGTTACACCGTTTATAGTTACATCAAAATGGAACCATAGAGGCAAACGTCCGGCCCAGTCGAAAGAATTCATGCCGGTAGAAATTAAACCGTGCCCCCGCGGGGTGATGGTGCTGTTACGATAAAGGAAAGCCGTTTGCTGTGTTTGGGAATATCCCGCAATAATACCGCTGTAGTCTTCGAGTGCGTTAATTAGCTGGTTCCATGTTCCTATATCAGCAATTTCCTGGAAGGTGTAAATATCGGCATCTATAGTTTCGATAACCGTAATTACGTTTTCGAACTGCAGCTGATTATTGCTCGGGCCATTTTCGGTGCTTCCAAACCATTCGATATTCCAGGTAACCACATCAAAAGTTTGGTCCTGCGGGATGTCATCACCCGGTGCTCCGTCTGCGTCAAGATCGGCACGGCTACGGGGTAAAAGCTGCGCATCCCCCCTAAAAATACCCGCGACTCCGGATATAGTTGCCGGGGGCTCAGGTACGGGCGCACCCGAAATATCGGTTCTCAAATCGATTCGGAGCAAACCGTCTCCCGTATTATCGATCATATTGTAGGTAGTATTTCCTTGAAGCGAACCAGTATGATCGATTACAAGGTCGGAAACAGTGATAAGCTGTGCTTCCCAGTTGCCGGTATTTAGCTGGGTAAGCGTAATTTGCTGTGGCTCAATTTCGCGGTTTCCTTCCGGGAAAATTTCGAATACAACATCGTTACCAACAATCTGCCGGAGGCCGTCGCCACTGCTGCCGGGCGTATTCCCAAACTCGCCGAGCGTACCGGTAATTACAAGAGAATCTCCGTGGGCAATGTCCAGATCAAATTCGCCTTCACGCATTAGCGGACCGTTAAACCATGCGATACCGGCTGTTTCGTCCTGGAAATAAACCGGACCACGGAATTCGTCGGTAACGGTTATCCAGCCGGCTACGGTAACAACGGTGCCAAGCGGCAGCTGTCTGGCTTCGGCAATAGAAATGATATCATTCTGGGTGGCAGTAACCGAACGGGTCTCTTCAAAAGTCGGTACCAGGGTTTGCGCAACAGCCAGAAATGACTGCATCATAAAAAGGAATAAAAAAAGAAGTATAGAAACAGGCTTCATAGAAACAATAAAAGTGATAATTAACTAGTATAGCAGTGTGGATACTAAATGAAAAAAGTACCGGATTATTGCCCTTCAGACTTGGAAGGGCTTTCATAAAATTAATATAAAGCCAAAAATTATTTATACTTGTAAAACCTCTGCGCATACAAAACGTACGAAATGAAATGCAGAGAGTCGCTTCGCAGCCATGCTAAAAGGTGAATTGGACCGAAGTCTTTATACCGAGAATCAGGTGCTGATGAAATCCGTGGCTACTCTTCCGGGGCGTTTGGGATTCATATGGTGAGGGGCTTTTTCACTTCTAATTTTTATAGAAGATTCCTTCAACTGCGCTCGGGAATTGTTGTATTCAGTTATCGATACTCCTCTAATTTAAAATCGATATATAAACTGAGTTCTGCATTGTCACTGCTATTTTATCGAATCAGACTGCTTTCTTTAGCAGGTATGGCGCTGTTTGATTATTTTGATAGTTTGCTAAGTCAATTACAGCGAATTGCTTCCAATTAGCATATTAATTTAATCTGCGACGGCTAAATCCATCAATAAAATTCATGAAGTATAAAGTAATTTTGGCATCTGCCAGCCCCAGAAGAAAAAAGCTGCTTTCACCTATTATTGAAGGGCTTGAAATTCACCCGTCTCAGATAGAAGAACCGGAACCACTTAGTGGAGAGTCTGCAGAGGCATATACCGCAAAGCTGGCGGCCTTAAAGGCGCATGACGTGCTCAAGAAGAGGTCAGGAGATGAAGAAGGCATCATCATAGGAGCCGACACAACCGTTTCTCTGGACAATAAATTACTCAACAAGCCTGTGGATGCAGATGATGCGTTTAAAATGCTCCGAAGTTTAAGTGGTCGCACCCACATTGTTTGTAGTGGGGTTTATGTTGTGCATTTTTCAAAAGAAGAGTTTTATGATATAGATGAACCCTTTTCGATTAAACCGCCAAGCGAAATCTATACGCTATTACCACCATCAGTGAGCTTCACGGTCTTAACCAAAGTAACTTTTTCGAGATTAAGCGATTATGAAATAAATGCGTATATCAAAACGGGTTCGCCCTTCGATAAAGCCGGTGCTTATGGCATACAAGATGACTTGGGCGCCTTGTTTGTGAAAAAAATTGACGGCGATTATAACAATGTTGTTGGTTTCCCGCTCAGTATGTTTTATCAGCGAATGAAGGATTTTGCTCCCAGGTTATTGCGTTTTTAGAAGGCTTTGAAAAACCTTCTATTTTGTTCGTATTCGACGCCGGAGCAAA